>DAOUTY010000205.1 GCA_030668425.1 Chloroflexota bacterium | reverse complement strand
TATGGATTGGGTCAATTCTTTGGAATCGATCAACATCTCGCTTCATTGATAGGCTAGCGCCACTCCCCCGAAGTAATGCAGTAGCCGTCGTTAACTTCAAGGAGCTAGATGGTCTACCGAAGCCCGTGGAGCGGTATTTCCGGCTTGTTTTGAGGGAAGGACAACCGATAATTCGTTCTGTCAAACTCACACAAGAAGGAGAGTTCCGCATCAGGCTATCCGATGAACGGTGGTCAAAAATGAAGGCGATTCAACATTTCTCAGCAGGACGCCGTGGGTTCATATGGGATGCCAGTATTAGAATGGCATCTTTTATGACAGTACGTGTTCGCGATTCATATTTAGAAGGACAGGGAAGTATGCGAGGGAAGCTATTGTCCATCGTGACGGTTATCAACGAGTATGGCAAATCTGAACTCAACGAAGGCGCGCTACAACGTTATCTGGCCGAAGCAGTTTGGTTTCCCACGGCCTTTCTTCCGAGTCAGGGAGTGGAGTGGAGTGAGATAGATGACTATACAGCTAGGGCAACAATTACGGATTCCAACACGAAGATTTCGCTTGACTTCCATTTCAACGAAGCAGGAGAAATCACAGATGTTTACACTCATGGTCGTTATCGTGAGGTAAATGGAAAATATGAACTGACACCATGGTCTGGGCGCTATCACAAATACGAAGCGAAAAATGGCATCCGAATACCCGTGGAGGGCGAAGTCGAATGGGAGCTACCCGAAGGTAGTTTCACTTACTGGAAAGCGCAAATTATCGGGATTGAATACACGTACTGAGCACTTGAGAGCGTGGACAAAATCGAATTACCTAGCAAGGCACTGCAGCCAACGGCGCTATCGTGGCGCGGCTGAGCTTGGTCGTTATGCAGATACCATAATTCAATTAGTCCGGCTACATTCTCAGATCAGAGGCAAGGTGAATGATTAGGATTCGTAGCGAATTACCCGAAGATGTCGAAGCTATTTATAGCTTGAATCAAGAGGCGTTCGAAGGGACTGCTGAAGCAAATTTAGTCAATAACTTGCGAACGTCAAATGCTATGACGCTGTCTTTGGTGGCAATCAAGAACAACGAGATTGTAGGCCATATTGCATTTAGTCCGGTTACTATCGAGTATGACCGGGCAACCGTTAACGCTGTAGGGCTTGCCCCGATGGCAGTTTCACCGGAGTTTCAGAGAAGTGGGATCGGCTCTCAACTTGTTGAAGAGGGCCTCAATAGAATTCGGACTGCAGGACACGATCTAGTCGTCGTCCTTGGTCATCCAGAATACTATCCTCGCTTCGGTTTTGTTCCAGCAAAGAAATATGGCATACGATGGGAACATGATGTCCCTGAAGAAGCATTCATGATCAAGGAACTTCGCGAAGGGGCCCTCAAAGAAGTAAGGGGCACCGTCAAATATCGCCCAGAGTTTAATGAGGTTTAAGCAGCCTGAGAGAAGGCAGGGTAGGTGTAGCGCAGCGAACCCCCCTGCTCATTATAAGTCACTTGGTAGCGGTCTTCCCAGCACCGGATAGAGCAAGCTCCTTTTCCCTACCCGATGGCTGCTTCTTGACCTCGACTACACACTTGAGGTCCCGGTTGTAGCCGCACTGCAGGCATCGCTCGTACCAGCCACTATAATCTTTCTCGAGGAATATATCTCCTTTGCACTTCGGACAGCTTTTTAACCTCCACATCTCTCCATCGCCCCCTTTCGCCTTTTACCCAATCAACGTCCTCCCTCACTCCCCCCCGCTTACTATGCGCAATTCTACGCTGGATAGTACTCTCTGTATGTGACTTTTGTCTCACAAACAGCGTTAAGCTAAGAAAACGACTTATGCAGCATCGTCGGGTACGACAATTGACAAAGCCATAGAAAAGTGCTATCTTTAATAAAGCCTCGGGTGGGTGAACCAGCAAGAAGAGTTCAGTCCGCAAGAAGGGAACGAGTAGGAAACCAAAGTGACCGGGGGCGGGCAGGACTAGAGAGGCTGGGAAGGTTACCCGGGGCGTTTTTTTGTGTCTCTGCTCCTGCGTTGAGTTTTCTCCTCTTCCATCAAGGCAATAAAGGGCAAGTTCCGGTATTCCTCTTGATAGTCCAGCCCGTAGCCCACCAGGAATTCATCAGGAACCTCAAAGCCCACATAGTCCAGGTGAACGTCTGCCAGCCGCCGTATCCGCTTGTCCAGAAGAGTGCAAACCCTCAGGCTGGCTGGGTTACGCGCCTTCAGGTGATTCAGCACGAGACTCAAGGTCATTCCCGTATCTACGATATCCTCTACCAGAAGGACATGGCACCCTTCAAGCTCTATACCAACATCCATAGTGACCCGCACTGCTTTCCCCCCTTCACCCCCATAGTATGAAATAGCCATGAAATCCACATCTGCCGGCACCGTGAGGTAACGCATCAGGTCAGCCATAAAGCAGAAAACCCCCCTCAGCACTCCTACCAGCACGGGATGATGCCCTTCGTAGTCCTGCGAGACCTCCTTGGCCAGTTGGCTCACCCTTTTCTGAATCTTGGGAGCACTGAACAGCACCCGCCCCACGCCACGGGTTTTCACCCCCGCCAGTGGTCCATGTCCGTACTTGGCCAAGAGACGATCATAATCACGACGAGCAAGGAGCTTGATATTAACCTCAGGATATAGTTCACGAAGGCGGCGCACCTTGCGGTTCTTCTCCGTTGTGAGGCCGGGCTTCAGGGTAGTCATCTCGACATAGATATCCAGGGCAGGCAAGTAGAAGTCGGGGGTAAACATCTCGGCGGCCTTTCCCTCCCATTCCAATACAAAGGAGCGCGGCTCGTAAATCCACTCGATCTGGTAGAAGTCGAGGAGCCGCGCGAATTCCTCCTCGCTAGGATGGGCAAAAGAAGCTGGTTTGACCTGCAACGAGAGAGGGGTGAGCAAAGACGGAGGTTCATCTTTGGCTTCCATCAACTGCTTTTCTGTCTCATTGAAGCGTCCCAACTCCAGGACTACCCCAATGAGGTTGGCTACACTGATGAAGAATTGCTCCTCCACTACGGTGAACTCGCGCTGAGTACGGCTGTACGCCCGGAGGATGCCCACTACCTCTCCCTTTATCTTTACAGGGACACTCAGCATGGATACGATTCGTTCCTGCCGGGCCAGTTCTTGAAACTGTATACGGGGGTCAGTAGCCACATCGAATATCGTCTCTACCCTGCCTTCCAGGGCTTCGGTGAGGCTCTTCTCCGCTTCGAGGAACCCCTTTCTGAGATATCGTTCGCTGAGGCCTTGCGACGCCGCGTGAAACAGCCTCTTCCTTTGCACATCCAAGAGCATCAAGGAGCAGCCCTTCACCCCCAGGGCCCGTGCCGCGGCTTTTACCAAGAAGCGAAGCTTCTCACTCGTGGTAATATCCGAGTTAAGTGCTTCCGCAATGTCGTCCAGAGCCTTATTGAAGCCCAGTGCCTGCTTGCCCATCATCGCTCCTCTGCAACATCCGTCGTTTCGATCAGTCCTATAACCCATCCTTACT
>DAOUTY010000189.1 GCA_030668425.1 Chloroflexota bacterium | reverse complement strand
GGCTCTTCGCTCCCGCCCCTTTGCCAATGACGATATCGAGGGCGAAATCCTCCATCACCGGATACAGCACCTCTTCCACTACCCGCCCCAGACGGTGTACCTCATCGATAAACAGGACATCGCCCATGTTGAGATTGGTTATGATAGCAGCGAGATCGCCGGGACGTTCAATAGCAGGGCCAGACGTGATCTTGACATTCACACCCATCTCGGCAGCGATGATGCATGCCAAGGTAGTTTTGCCCAGTCCCGGCGGTCCATAGAGCAGGACGTGGTCCAGCGCCTCATCCCTTCCCTGAGCGGCAGCCATAGCTATACTGAGGTTATCCTTGACCTTCTCCTGACCCACAAAATCCGCAAGCTGCCTGGGCCGAAGACCCTTGTCAAGCACGACATCCTCTTCCCTGGGTTTGGCTGATATGATTCGCTCCATCGTCCCTCTTGCAGGGTAGCGTTGCCACTCCTGCGGCAATGAATTCCCCGTCGTGACAGGAGTCACGACGCTACACGGGGTGAGTCTTTGGACAACTTCTTTTCCCCATTATATCAGATTACAGCCCCTTTGCAGAGGCTACCCGATAACCCCTTTCACACCTGCGGAACGCTCGCCTGATAATTGACACCACCCAGCAGATGGGATACACTTTTTTTGAGCCAATCAATTTACATGGTAAAAAGGAGCATAGATGGACACCAGCAAGAGTAAGCGAGAGTGGCAGGAGAAGGTACTGCAGCCGTCGACAAAGCGCTTCCCGGAACGAGAAGAGCATTTTCTGACCACCTCGGGCTTTGAGATCGACGATTTGTATACTCCCGACGATGCCGAGGCGTTCGACTATGACCAGAATCTGGGCTACCCCGGGGAGTTTCCCTTCACACGCGGTATACAGCCAACGATGTACCGGGGAAGAATGTGGACCATGCGCCAGTACGCCGGCTTCGCCTCGGCCCAAGCTACCAACCAGCGCTATCATTACCTGCTAGAGCAGGGCCAGACCGGCCTCAGCGTGGCATTTGATTTGCCCACCCAAATCGGCTACGACTCAGACAGCCACCAGGCCAAGGGCGAAATAGGTAAGGTAGGCGTCCCAATATCCAGTCTTGAGGATATGGAAATCCTCTTCGAGGGAATTCCCCTGGGCAAGGTCAGCACCTCAATGACAATCAATTCCTCCGCTCCTATCCTGCTGGCGATGTACATCGCTGTGGGCAAGAAGCAGGGAATCGATCCGTCAAAACTCAACGGCACCATCCAGAACGATGTCCTCAAGGAATACATTGCTCGTGGCACCTACATCTTCCCACCCAAACCATCAATGAGGTTGACCACAGATATATTCCATTACTGTGCCCAGAATCTTCCTCAGTGGAATACCATTAGTATCAGCGGCTACCACATCAGAGAAGCAGGGTCTACTGCAGCACAGGAAATAGCCTTTACACTGGCTGACGGAATCGCTTACGTACAGGCGGCTATCGACGCCGGCCTCGACGTAGACAAATTCGCTGGCAGGCTCTCATTCTTCTTCGCAGCCAACACCAACCTCTTGGAGGAAGTAGCCAAGTTCAGAGCGGCCCGGCGCCTATGGGCCAAGATTATGCACGATAGATTTGAAGCCAAGGATCCTCGTTCAATGATGCTGCGCTTTCACACCCAGACCTGCGGCCACACACTGACAGCGCAGCAGCCAGATAACAACGTCATAAGGACCGCCATCCAGGCGCTGGCAGCCGTATTGGGAGGCACTCAGTCTCTACACACTAACTCCCGTGACGAAGCCTATGCCACGCCCAGCGAAGATGCAGTGACCCTCGCCTTACGCACCCAGCAGCTTCTAGCCTTCGAAACCGGCGTCGCGGATTGCACCGACCCCCTTGGTGGCTCCTACTATATGGAACACCTGACCGATGCCTTAGAGGAGAAGGCCAGTGAATATATTCAGAAGATCGACGATCTCGGCGGTGCCCGCGCTGCCATCGAACACGGTTACCAGCAAAGAGAAATTCAGGAAAGCTCCTATCGAACCCAGAAGGAAATCGAGAGCGGTAAAAAGATTGTAGTCGGAGTCAATAAGTTTGTCTCTCCCTATCCAGAGATAACCGGTCTACTCCGCATAGATCCAGCCGAGGCAGCAAAGCAGACACAGCGATTGACTTCACTCAAAGCAAAAAGGGATAACGAGAAAGTAACCCAGGCATTGAACAGGCTGAAAGACGTGGCGAGCAGCGAAGAGAATACCATGCCCGTGTTTATCGACTGTGTCGAGGCCTATGCCACGTTAGGTGAGATCTGCAACGTGCTGCGCGGCGTATTCGGGGAACAGGAAGAGATTCTGGTAATTTAAGCTGCCCGCCAGACGAACAGCTGGCAGAATAAATGGAGGAAAGAATGATAAAAAGAGTTGACCATATAGCCATTGCAGTAAGTAACCTCGAGGAGGGACTGAAGACCTTCGAAAACCTCCTCGGAATCAAATCGTCTCATATAGCGGAAATTCCCGATCAAAAAGTGAAATCCGCAATGATAGTTGTAGGAGACGTTGAGATTGAGCTAATACAGCCAACAACCTCCGACAGCGGAGTCGCCAAGTTCATCGAAAAGAAAGGTGAAGGCATCCATCACATAAGCTTCGAGGTCGATGATGTTGACAAGGAGCTGGATTCAATGGCAGCCAGAGGTATTGAGCTTATCGACAAACAGGGGAGGCAAGGAATGGCAGGCAAAATCGGATTCCTCCATCCCCGTTCCGCCCGAGGAGTGCTCGTAGAGCTGGCGCAAAAACTCTAGGGAATAAATGATAACTGGTATCAGCTTCGTGGGCATTGTTGTGAACGATATCGAAGAGGCGCGGAGCCTGTATGCAGATACCATGGGGCTTGAACCCTGGGAGCACGGTATAGTGGAGATGCCGGGGGTAAAGGCGGTCATGTTTCCCCTGGGTGGTTGCTCCATCGAACTCCTGCAACCCACGGTGGGTCCATAGGAGAGCAACTAGGTGCCAGGATGGCTTTTATCCATCCTAAGTCGACTCTTGGTGTACTGATCGAACTCGATCAACGAATATAGGAGAGGGCAGTTTACTATGGCAGATGAACAGAAAATCCGGGTTCTGGTGGCTAAGCCCGGTCTTGACGGACATGACCGGGGCGCTAAAGTAGTAGCCCGCGCCCTGCGCGACTATGGTATGGAGGTGATCTACACCGGGCTTCGTCAAACACCTGAGATGATCGCTCAGAGCGCACTGCAGGAGGATGTCGACGTTGTCGGCGTGAGCATCCTGTCCGGCGCGCATCTCGAGCTATTCCCGATCGTATTAGAGAAGCTTCGTGAAAAGGGATTGGAGCACACAATAGTCCTGGCCGGCGGCATCATTCCCGAGGAGGATCATACGGCCTTGCGCCAGATGGGAATCGAGGGCATCTTCGGCCCAGGGACTTCAACAAACGATATCGCTGACTTCATCAAGAAAGCCGTAGCTGATAAGAAGGCAGCTTAGCGCAATGCCCTCAGCCGATGGGATTGAAGAGGAGCGAATATGTCAGGGCATTCCAAATGGTCGCAAATCAAACGGCAAAAAGGCGTGGCTGATGCCAAGCGAGGACAACTTTTCACCAAGCTAGGCAAGGAGATCAGTGTCGCCGTCCGTCAGGGAGGCAGCGACCCTCAGGCTAATTCTCGGCTGAGGTTAGCAGTACAGAGGGCCCGGGACAACAACATGCCCCTTGAGAATATAGAGCGCGCCATTAAGCATGCCGCTGGCTCTTCAGATGCAGGTACCCTGGCCGAGGTGACATTGGAGGGCTACGGCCCCGGCGGCAGCGCCATCCTGCTCCAGGCTTTGACCGACAACCGAAATCGAACGCTATCCGAGGTGCGTAACATCTTCAGCCGCGGTAGCGTCAGCCTCGGTGAAAGCGGCTGCGTAAGCTGGATATTTGAGCCCAAAGGTGTGATAACGGTTGAGGTCAACAATGTGGACGCCGAGGAACT
>DAOUTY010000224.1 GCA_030668425.1 Chloroflexota bacterium | reverse complement strand
TGTGGACCTTAGCTTCAGAATGCTGACTATCGGGCCCTGCCAGGCGCCCCTTTTTACCTCAGCGCCAAGCGGCTACCATTGAACAAACATCGGCATAACCACGTGCACGTAATTGTCTTTCCCGACGGGGCGAAGGACCCCCGGGCTTGAGGAAGTTGTGGCCTCGAAGGCCACTTCATCCTCGCCAAGTACGCCCAGCACGTCCACCAGATACTTGCCGTTAAAGGCGATCTTGGTCTCCTCCCCCTCCACAGTGGCGTCTACTTCGCCCACATTGTCCCCGACCTCCTCGGCCCTTGCCGAGATAGCGATCTTGCCTTTCCCGTCCTTGGGCATAACCTGCAGCCGCACGATGCCGCTACCGTCCCGGGCAAAGATGGAGGCGCTTCTCGTCGCCCTCAAGAAATCAGCGAGGTTGACCACAGCCTTGGTAGTATAACTCTGGGGGATGAGCTGATCGTAGTTGGGGAAGGTGCCCTGAATTAGCTGCGACACCATCTCTACGTTCCTCAGCCGGAAAATCACCTGGCTCTTCTTGGGGTTGATGGTGAGTTCCACGGGCTCTTCCTGATCGGTGATGAGCCGGTTCAGCTCTGCAAGGGAGCGTGCCGGGATAATGACAGTTACCTTTTCCTCGACGACGTTATCCAAAGTCAACTTGCGTACAGCCAATCTGAAGCCGTCAGCAGCAGCCAGGGTAAGTGTATCGCCGTCGAAATCGGCTTGGACTCCGGTGAGAACAGGTCGTGACTCCTCTGACGCTGCGGCGAATGCCACCTGGTTGATCGCCGTCCTGAGTTCCTCTGATTTCACCTTGATGGTTACTCCCTCGTCTATCTTAGGAATGGGTGGGAAATCTGCAGCATCCAGACCGCTGATGTGTGCCTCATAGCGGGCACACGTCAACTCAACGCTCTGGCCACGGGGAGCGACTGTCATATCGATCCGGCCGCTGGGTAAGGAATTGACGAAATCAGTGACAAGCCTTGCCGGAATCGTAATCGTGCCTTCCTCCTCAATGGTAGCCCCGATCCAGCAGGTTATGGCGACCTCAAGATTGGTTGCAGCCAGCTTGAGTTGAGAGCCCTCAGCTGCTATCAGAACGTTGTTAGTGATGGGCAGTACGGCTCTGGTGGCTACCGCTCTTCCTACCACCGCCAATCCTCTATTCAAATCTTCCTGGGAACATGAAACCTTCATCATTCACCCCTCCGCACAGTGGGAGTAGTATACCCGCCAGTATCTTTTGAGTCAAGTAACGTACGGGAGCGAGGTTTTGCTATCATCACCCTTCAGCGTTGCTGCGGAGTCAGCTTCAATCGAATCCGTCCATCTTCGATGCAGCTCCATCACCAGGAAGTCATTCCCCCTCTTAGTAGCTCGCCCGCAGGCGACAAAGCCACACTTCTGGAAGCACCGCTGCGCTCTGACATTCCATTCCAAGGTATTCAGGAAAATCCTGTCAACACCGGTATCATTGAAGACATGGCGAACCAGGGCGGTCACGGCGTCAGACCCGTAGCCCTTACCCCAGTACCCACGGTCACCGATAATTATACCCAGCTCCGTCTGCTTTCTGTCGTCATCTATGTCATAATACATACAGTTCCCAATATGCTTGCCATCATCAAGGCTGTCGATAGCAAACCGCCGTCGCTGCCTGCTCGCATGCTGCAACTCGTCAGCGTAGTAACCCACGTATTCCCGGTAGGGCATGCTTAAGGGCGATACTGCGTCCAAACGGGCTAAGTCAGTATCGCATCTCCAGGCATAGTCGTTCTCAGCATCGCTAATTCGCTTCTCGCGCAATACGACCTTCTGTCCAGCTAGCACCATGCGCCCCTCCGCCTATAATTCTATAAGTTGAACGATTATCAGTCAACTAATGAATTCTTCCCGTCCTCAATGGGAATGATCCACTTTTGCAAACAATCCCGAAGGGACTGTTAGACAGCGACTAGCTGCGATGATATACTACCAAGCACTAAGTTTGGAGTAAGACTTGAGCCAGAGTAATCACTTTGTTTTGGCACTCGATATCGGTGGCACGCATTTTCGCCTCGCCCTGGCCGATCAGAAGGGGCAACTGCTGAGGCAATGCAAAGGCCACAGTTCCCCCGAAAACGGACCGGAACAGGCGATCGAGAGGATCAAAGATGCCGCAACAGAGATGCTCTCCGGATTAGAGCCCGGTTCGGTTAGGGGTATGGGGATAGCTGTTGCGGGACTTATTACGCCCGCGACAGGGGTACTGCTCACCTCACCAAACCTGCTCAGTTGGTATAACACTCCCCTTAAGGAGATATTTGAAAAGGAGCTTCAGCTTCCCGTTTGGGTAGGCAACGACGCTAACCTCGCTGCCCTGGGAGAGCACAGATTCGGCGCCGGCATAGGCTGCGACGATCTCATCTATATCACGGTCAGCACAGGCATCGGAGGCGGGGTGATCACCGGGGGCAAGCTACTAACAGGGTCTTCCGGCTTCGCCGCGGAATTGGGCCATATGACCATAGACCTCAATGGCCCGAGATGCAACTGCGGTAACGTGGGCTGCCTGGAGGCTATGGCCTCCGGTACCGCTATCGCTCGCCTCACTCTGGAGAAGCTCTCCTGTGGAGAGGCAAGCGTGATCACTGACCTCGTAGCTGGAGACCTGACCAAGGTAACTGCCAGGGTGGTGGGAGAAGCAGCGAGTTCCGGCGACGCAGTGGCCAGGGCTGTCATGCATACAGCGGCGACTAATCTGGGTGTGGGGATAGTCAATCTGGTTCACATATTCAATCCCGAGCTTGTCATTATAGGTGGCGGGGTTTCACAATCCGGTGAACTCCTCTTCGACCCCGTGCGTCAGGTTGTCGCCGAGAGGACTATACCGGATTACACGGTACGCATAGTCCCGGCTACGCTGGGCGATGATTGCGGGCTGCTCGGGGCTGTTGCGCTGGTCGCTGGGGAGTACTTCTAGCTAGAGGTTGAGGGGGTCTTCCCAGAACCCTATCTCCTCCAACGCTTCCTGTGCCGCTTCGCGGATTATATCCTCGGAGCTTTCCAGACACTCCTGCAGCCCCTCTTTTGCTTCGCC
>DAOUTY010000036.1 GCA_030668425.1 Chloroflexota bacterium | reverse complement strand
TGCGGGTAGATCTCAGGACGTAAGCCCTTGATGTGTTCTATCACCTCGCCAACCAAGAACAGCGAGCCGGTGGCGCAGATAAGGGACTGCTTTCCTGCCATTCCCCGAGCCTTCACTACCGCCTGGGCAACGCTTTCCGCTATCTCGGCTCTCACGCCCTGGCGCGCGAACTCGCTAGCCACCGCCTCGGCGGTAGTAGCCCGTGGATGGCGAGACCGTGTCGCGATAACGCTGTCGGCCATCGGCGCAAGCTCGGTAACAATCCCGGACATATCCTTGTCGGCCGACGTCCCTATTATAAGTATTAAGTGGTCAAAGTGGAAGTGCTGCTCAAGCGCCTCTTTGAGCTTCCTTGCCGAATCCCCGCTGTGGGCACCGTCGACGACCAGGAGAGGCCTGCGTCTTAGAATCTGCAGCCGACCGGGCCAGCGGGTGTTAGCCAATCCGACCTCGATACTCTCCTTGGGGATATCCAGGAGTTCCAGTGTGGCGACTGCTGCAGCGGCGTTCTGCGACTGGTAAGCCCCGAGGAGGGGTAAGGTGAACAGGTAAGAGCCCCTCAACCCTTTTACCTCCAAGGATTGCCCGGCAAGGCTGGAGCCAGTTGTTTGCCAGGATATATCGCTTCCCATCGAGACTAGACGGGCCCCTTTATGAGCGCAGGTATCTCTGATAACCGTTGCTGCCTCTGTGTCTTGCGGTGAGCAGACTACAGGAACCCCAGGTTTGATAATCCCGGCCTTTTCGGCGGCAATTTGCCCGACTGTGTTGCCCAGTACCTCCGTGTGGTCAAGGCTTATCGAGGTAATAACACAAACCTCGGGCGTGACCACATTCGTAGCGTCCAGTCTCCCCCCGAGCCCTGTCTCCAGAACCTGGAAATCAGCCCCTGTCTGCTGAAAGTGGAGGAAAGCGGAGGCGGTTAGAAGCTCGAAAGTGGTGAGTTCCCCATATGTGCGCTCCTGAT
Source organism: Chloroflexota bacterium (assembly GCA_030668425.1). Classification (GTDB taxonomy): domain Bacteria; phylum Chloroflexota; class Dehalococcoidia; order SZUA-161; family SZUA-161; genus DAOUTY01. Next base: position 10,478 of record DAOUTY010000036.1, on the reverse strand, counting down.
CCATCTCTTCAGCATGGGGTCGCAGTCTGGCTACTACGTCTGCCAGGTCTCGCTTGAGGATCGGTTTACCGTCCACGCTAATCCTTTCACGGATGGTAACGAGATGGGGGGAGGTGTAGAGGCCGGTTTTGAAGCCCGCAGCGCGAAGCCCGGAGTCGATCATAGCTGCGGTACTGCCCTTGCCCTTCGAGCCGGCGATATGAACAGCCCTGGCGCTGAGATGGGGATCGCCCAATCTATGCAGCAAGTCTTCCATCCGCCTCAGGTCGAATCTGCTGGCGTAGGTGTAGCCTGGCCACCTCTCATAGTCCGTACGTTCCAGGATGAAATCGATGGCTGTAGTGTAGTTCATCGGCTGAGATTTCGGCTATTATATCATTGGGGATGAAGACCTAACAAGCTCGCCGTGGTGGCGAAGCCTGGCGCGTTGTATTATACTTAACCAAGTTAGGATGGCAGCGAAGGGGGGGATAATGAAGGGGAAAGACCTGCTCTCCATAGGCGACCTTGCGCCGGACGATGTTTGGCGCATCATTGACAGGGCCATAGAACAGAAGAGGCAAGGCGCGAGCCCTATCCTTGCCGGGGAGTCACTAGCTTTGCTCTTTGAGAAGCCTTCGCTGCGCACCAGGGTCAGTTTCGATATCGCTATGCATCAGCTGGGGGGGCACAGCGTTTATATTCCCCAGAGTGAAGTTGGCTTGGGGACCAGGGAGTCTATCTCGGATGTGGCTCGAACCCTCAGCCGTTATGTCAATATTATTGCCGCGCGCACCTTCGCTCACGCCACAGTAGAGTCTTTGGCAGAGCATGCCACAATACCCGTTATCAACGCCCTGTCAGACAGGGAGCACCCTTGCCAGGCGCTGGGCGACCTTCTGACCATCTATGAGAAGAAGGCTAAGCTGGAGGGCTTGACTTTTGCCTTCATCGGCGATGGCAACAACGTGGCCAGCAGCCTTCTGCTTGCCTCTGCATTGGCGGGAGCGAACTTCAGGATCGCCTCTCCTAAGGGCTATGAGATTTCAGATGAGATTGAAAGCCTGGGGCGCCGCCTTGCGCGAAGCAACGCTCAAATCATCCTCGTTGAGCATCCCCAGGCGGCCGTTGCAGGTGCTGATGTGGTCTACACCGATGTTTGGACAAGCATGGGGCAGGAGGCAGAGGCAAAGAAGCGACTGGGGGCCTTTGCCGGCTATCAGGTCACTGCCGAGCTCCTGTCGCAGGCCGCAAAGGATGCCATTTTGATGCACCCGCTGCCTGCACACCACGACGAGGAGATAGCCCCCGGACTCATCGACTCTCCCCAGTCGGTGGTCTTCGACCAGGCGGAGAACCGGCTGCATGTTCAGAAAGCGATACTGGCGGAACTTCTTCAGAAATGATGGCGGGGCAAAAGGAGTCTCTGAAAATGGCCTGGTTGACAGACAAGGCAAGAAACCTCTTCTCAAAAGGGAAGAGGGGGGAGGTCATCCACTCTGTCGAGCTTCGCGCTTCAGGTGGAGCAAAAGCGATCTATCATGAGAAGAAGCTCTATATGCCGCTGAACTCTGGCCATAACGCTCTCCTTGCTGGGGCCCTTGAGCAAATGCAGGGAGATCCTGAGATAAGGGCGATCCTGAAAAAGGCGGGGGTCTCTCAACTCACGAAGAAGCAGTTGGCGGAGGATGGGGCGGCGGATTCTATCCGGCTACGCGGGCAAGAATTCCCAGAGGAGGAACACCGCTTGCTGACCGTGTTGGTCCTTCTGGGTAACGGTGATGCCAAGTTCCACGGAGGCTATTTTTCTAGCGCTGAGGCTGCGTATAGGGAAGCGTACAAGGTGGCGGGGAGTACCCGGGACAAGTCCTTGCAAGCTGTCTGCCTGGTCGTACTTGCCGCAGCCATAGGTATGCAGGACAAGTACGAGCAGGCACTGAAACAGGTTGAAAGTGCGTTGCGCTGCAAATCTGACCTTGCTGAGGCGTGGTACAACAAGGGAGTGGTTCTACTGATGCTTGCTCGACATAAAGAGGCGCAGCCTTGTTTTGACGAAGCGTTGCGCTATAAGCCTAACTTTACTGAGGCGTGGTACAACAAGGGTGTGGCTCTGGGGAATCTCAACCGGCATGAGGAGGCACTGACTTGCTTTGACGAAGCGCTGGACTACAATCCTCACGATGGTGAGGTGTGGCTGGGGAAGGGGGTCACTCTGTTGATGCTTGATCTGCATAAGGAGGCGTTTGCCAGCTTTGAGGAAGCATTGCGCCACAAAGCAGGGCTTGCCGGAGCATGGCTGGGTAAAGGCCTGGCTCTATTGATGCTTGACCGGTATGAGGAGGCGCTGGACGGCTTTGAGGAAGCGTTGCGCCGTGAACCGGAGTTTGCCGAGGCGTGGCTGGGCAAAGGGCTGGCTAAAGGGGACCTTGGGCGGCACGAGGAGGCGGCGACCTGCTTTGACAAGGCGTTGGACTACAAACCTGACTTGGCTAGTGCATGGCATAACAGAGGCGTTGCTCTGGAGAGGATTGGGTGGTGGAAACAGGCTCTCTCTGCCTATGAGCGCGCCCAGACACTGGAGAAGGGGAAACCGTGACCAAACCCATCGTTGCCGTAGTGGGCCGACCTAATGTAGGTAAGTCAACGCTGTTCAACCGGCTGATCGGCGAGCGCCTTGCTATAATCGAGGACATCCCCGGCACCACCCGCGATAGGGTCTACGGTGACATCTCCTGGGGGGAACACGAACTAACCCTGATCGATACCGGCGGGCTTGAGCCCAGGCCTGCCTCTGACCTCTGGCAAAAGGTAAAGTATCAGGCAGAGGTGGCCATTGAGGAAGCGGACGTTGTCATCTTTATGGTGGATGTTCAGGATGGGGTGACTATACCTGATTCTGAGGTGGCTGAGGCGCTCAGGCGCTCGCAGAAACCGATAATTCTGGCAGTGAACAAAGCTGATAACGACCGGCGTCGCGCCCAGGCGTTTCAGTTCCACGAGCTGGGCATTGGCGAGCCAATAGCGATCAGCGCCTATCATGGCACGGGCGTAGTAGACTTGATGGACGAGGTAGTCGCCAAGCTGCCTCCACCCACTCACACGGTGGAGGAGCCTGGCATGTTGAGGATCGCCATCGTGGGCCGACCTAACGTAGGCAAATCCATGCTGCTCAACACTATCCTCGGCCAGGAGAGGGCAATTGTGAGCGAAACCCCCGGGACAACCCGTGACGCTATTGATACCGTATTCGAGCATGAAGGGGAACGCATGCTGTTTATCGACACCGCCGGGATTCGCCGCCGCGGTCGAATCGAAGGAGGCATCGAGCGCTACAGCGTGATGCGCTCCCTTCGTGCTATCTCAAGGGCGGATGTCGCCATTTTGGTTACCGAGGCCGCCGAGGTGATCACCGCGCAGGATACCCATATCGCAGGCTATGTCCATCAAGCTTTCAAAGGGATGGTTCTGGTGGTGAACAAATGGGACCTTGCTGGCGAGCTGGAGATGGATGCGACTTCGTGCACTACAGAGATCCTGCAGAGGCTCAAGTTCTTTCCCGGTGTGCCCATTCTGTTTGTTTCAGCTCAGTTCGGGGAAGGGGTCGACCAAGTATTGCCCGCCTCTAAAAAGATTTTCCAGGATAGGCAGAAGCGGATCCCGACGGCTCTGCTGAACGAAGAAGTTCAAAAATTCCTGTCTTCTCACTCTCCGCCCTCGCTGCGGGGGAGGCAGCTCAAGATCTCATACGTCACTCAGGCTGAGGTCAACCCGCCAACCTTTGTATTCTTCGTCAATGATCCCAAGCTGCTCCATTTCTCTTATCAGCGCTATTTGGAGAACAGGCTTCGTGAGGCTTTCGGCTTCGGTGGCATTTCGCTGAAGCTCATCTTTAAGCGAAAGAGTAAAGATTGATCGAGTTCGCCGCCGTGGTCATCGGCAGCTACCTGATCGGCTCCATTCCCTGCGGGCTGATACTGGGGAAGCTTCGAGGAGTCGATGTCAGGGAATACGGTAGTGGCAAGACGGGCACCACGAATGTGCTGCGTACTATCGGCAAAAAGGCTGCTGCTGTGGCCCTTGTCTGTGACCTGCTTAAGGGTGTGATCGCCGTAATCATTGCAAGGTACGTCCTGGGGTCTCCTGTGGGGGAGATGGCTGCGGGCTTTGCTGCTGTCGCTGGACATGACTGGTCTATATTCATCAAGTTTAAGGGAGGACGTGGTGTTGCAACTTCTGCTGGAGGGCTTTTTGTAATGGCGCCGCTGGCTGGCGTTGGCAGCATAGCGGTCTTTGTACTCGTTATTGCGCTGGTTCGCTATGTATCCCTGGGCTCCATAGTGGGGGCGCTTGCAGGGGTGGCGATCATGGTGGCTCTTACTGCTCTGGACCGGGCTCCCTGGGAATACCTGGTTTACACCGGGGTCGTAGTTGCCTTGATAGTCTTTCAACATCGGGATAATATAGGCAGGCTGTTGTCGGGCTCAGAGAACAAGCTGGGGCAGAAAGGGGAGAGGAGGTAAACTCAGTGAAGAGCGGAGCGGGAGCGGTCGCCGTTATCGGTACCACCGACTGGGGCACGACACTGGGGATAATACTCAGCCGCAAGGGGATGGAGGTCAGGCTCTGGGCGCGAACCGAAGAGGAAGCGGAGAGATTGAATCGGGAGAAGGAAAACACCAGGAGACTTCCAGGATTCCCCTTCCCCGAGGGGCTTCGCGCCACTGCTTCGCTGGGGGAGGCGCTCGCTGAAGCGAGCCTCGTTGTCCTCGCCGTGCCCTCACAGGATATGCGGCGCAACGCCAGACAGGTTGGAGAGCACCTCAATAGCGCGATGCTTATTTTGAGCGCCGCCAAGGGACTTGAGCTTGATAGCGCCAAACGAATGTCTCAGGTCATTCCTGAGGAGATCGACAGCCGGTTTCATCACAACATATGTGTTCTTTCCGGCCCCAATCTGTCCAAGGAGATCGCCCGCGGCCTGCCGGCGACAACCGTGGTCGCTGGCCGCGATTCCGCGGTGGCGGCAAGGGTGCAGAAGATAATGGCTTCCCCCTTGCTTCGCGTTTATGTCAACACTGACGTCGTGGGTGTGGAGCTGGGTGGCGTGCTCAAAAACATTATCGCTCTGGCGGCGGGGATGGTCGATGGCCTCGGCTATGGAGATAATACCAAGGCTGGCCTGATAACGCGGGGGCTGGCTGAGATCACCCGCCTCGGGGTAGCAGCAGGAGCTGCCCCTCTGACCTTCGCCGGACTTGCCGGCCTGGGGGATCTGGTAGCTACGTGCTCCAGCCCGCTGAGTCGCAACCGCTTCGTCGGCCAGGAGCTTGCCAAGGGGCGTTCTCTGAAGGAGATAACCGTCTCCATGACGGGCGTAGCCGAGGGCGTTACCACCACAGTTGCCGCCCTCAAGCTGGCGGGCGAGCTCAAAGTGGAGATGCCGATTGCGGAGCAGGTGCACAGGGTGCTCTACGAAGGGCTTGATGTTCGCCAGGGGCTAGCGGAGCTCATGGGGCGGGAGCTGAAGCACGAGTTCACCGATGTCCTTGGTAGTGCCGTTGAGCGTACATAGTGCTATAATATGGCCAAACAGGCCATGTGCTGTATGTAGCGTATCAGCATTCAGGGTTCCCACTCAAAAAACCAGCACCTTATGGGCTTTCTTGACTGAGCACCGAAAACTGGCGGCTGAACACTTACATAAAAAGACACAAGGAGGTTAAAAGAGAAAATGGCAGACAGATTGAAGGGGAAAGTGGCCATAGTCACCGGCGGTGGTCGGGGTATCGGCAGGGCTGAGGCTCTCTTGTTCGCCGAGGAGGGCGCCAAGGTGGTGGTTAATGACCTGGGAGGCGAGCCCGATGGTTCAGGAAAGTCAGCCTCGCCCGCGGACGATGTAGTCAAGGAAATCAAGGATAAAGGGGGAGAGGCGGTTGCCAACTACGATGACGTAGCTTCCGTAGAGGGTGGGGAGAATATCATCAAGACTGCGCTGGATGCTTTTGGCAGGTTGGACATCCTGGTCAATAACGCTGGTCTCTACAGAGACCGGATGATCTTCAAGATGAGTCCGGAGGAATGGGACATTGTTATCAAGGTCGACCTGTACGGAGTATACAATTGCACCAGACCCGCATGCATGATATTCCGAGAGCAGAGAAGCGGACGCATAATAAACACCTCATCCGAAGCAGGTCTGGGGAACATGGGGCAGGCCAACTACAGCGCTGCCAAAGAAGGGGTCATCGGCTTTACCCGGACGGTAGCCCGGGACATGGGCAAATACGGGGTAACCTGTAACGCTATTCGGCCGCGCGCTGCCACGAGGATTACGGATCTTCCAGAGCTTCGGGCAGCCATCGACCGCGCCAAAGCCGAGGGTACCGCAATGCCTCCGGGGGCGGACGTTATTCTCTCCCTGCCGCAGCCGGAGAAAATGGTTCCGTTTATTGTATACCTGGCAACTGATGAGGCCGACGGCATAAACGGCCGCACCTTCATGGTTAGTGGAGATAAGATATCACTCTATTCCGAGCCGGAAGAAATCAAGACCATCAGCCCGAAGCAGGGCGATTGGACTCTCGACGAGCTGTCAGCTATCGTGCCCGGCACGCTGGCAGCCGGGCTGGTGAACCCAGCCCCACTCCAGCCACCCAAGGTATAAACCAGACCGGTCAGTCAGTGCGAGGAACTGAGCATGATAGGAGGGTTTCGCGCAGCGAAACCCTCCCTAGGCATCTATAACATGCCCAATGTAGCGGGCACGGTGACCGTGCCCCTACGGTTCTATTTCACCCTCACTCGGCGCCTAACAAACCCTCGATCGCCTCGATGACCACCTTCCCCGCCTCGAGGTCGATGGATTTGACCACGTCCTCGATGGCCGGGATGAGTATCTCGCCGCCCTCGCCCTCTACTATGTAGATGTCGTTACCAGCCGTGGACATGATATCGGTTATTCGCCCTACGTGTTTGCCCTCCGTGGTCACTATGTCGAGCCCGATGAGCTGAAAGGCGTAGTATTCGTCCTCGGCAAGTGGGTGTATCTCGGCACGGGGGATGCAGAGGTCGCGTCCTCTCAGCATCTCAGCATCCTGGCGCGTATTGATAGTTGCAAGTTTGACCAGAAGGTGTCTCTTGTAGAGGTGGCAGGTTTCGATTTCCAGCGGCTGGCCGTCAAGGTAGACCAGCTTCCCAGGGGTAAACCGATCGGGGAAGTCGGTTACAACCTGGGCTTTTATCTCCCCCTTTATTCCCCGGGGAGCGAGGATGCGCCCCACGATCAGGAACTCGGGAGGAGCGAATTGCTCATCCATCACCGAAGCCCCAAACCGCCTCAGAGATCGTTTTCAGAGCTGTCAGAGATTATCTCCAGCGTCGCACGAGTGCCTTTCCTGATCGCCGACACGCGCAGCAGGGTCCGCATTGCCTTGGCAATCCTTCCCTCTTTGCCGATGACCTTTCCGGTGTCTTCGGGAGCTACCTGAAGCTTGAGGATAACCCCATCCTCTGCAGGCACCTCGATTACGACAACCTCTTCCGGTTTGTCCACTATGGATTTGGCGATATACTCGATAAGCTCTTTCATTCTCTCCACCCTCTAGCTAGTCAGTTTGTCGCTGATCCCCTGCTTTTTCAGCAGGTTGGCAACGGTTCGGGTTGGCTGTGCTCCCTGGCGGAGCCACTTGAGGGCTTTATCCTCATGGATCACAACGGTTGCTGGATCTGTCAGGGGATCGTAGTGACCGATGATCTCGATGAAGGCGCCATCACGGGGGGCCCGTGACTCGGCTACCACGATCCGGTAAGCGGGTTTCTTTTTCCTTCCCACCCTTTGCAGTCTAATCTTAACCATTTTCCATCTCCCCTGCCTCGTTATTCTCGTTTTCGCCCTTGTCTCTTAGGAATTCTGAAATAGTTCTGATCAACACCTATATTATAATCTAAAACCCTCACTGTCATTGCGAGAGAAGCGAAGCAATCTCATCTCCTTATCCATCACCCTTCCCCTGAGATTGCTCTTTTCGAAACTGGTAATAATCCGCGAGTTTCTTTAGGGTCTTGGCCGCCCGTGCGAAGCTGGAGAAACTGGCTATGCCCCTCTCCATCAGCCTCTCTCTCGCCTCCGATGCCAGAGCTTCGCTGTAGACTTCGGGCACGATGACCACGAAGGGCTTCCCGGTCTTCTCCGTGAAGTCTGAAACAGCCCCCAGCACAGGGTCTTTGGCTTCTGGGTCGTGACTTAGCGGCCTGGCTGCCGGGAATAGCTCCAGAGCTATGCAATCTATGTTGGGGTCCTGATCCAGGACATCCAGCATACTGACCAAATTGGAGACACCGTTGGCTGCCATGAAAAAGGTGCTGGATATATCGAGAGGATTCCGGTAGCTCCCTCCGATGATGTCGAAGAAGGAGGCAAGCCTCTGGTAGGAAGCATTGGTCAGGAGAGGTATCTCGAGCCCTGCTTTGGCAAAGGTATCGGTCACCGCCACCGACTGGCCACCGCTCATGGCGATAAGCCCCAACCTGGTTCCAATGCCGGTTTTGACATAAAGCAATGTCTTTATAGCATCGATCATTTCATCCAGGGTCTCAACCCTGATAGCGCCGCATTGCTTGATGGCTGCCTGCCAGACGACGCCTGACTCCGCGAGCGACCCCGTATGAGAAGCCGTGGCCCTGGCTCCGGCCTCGGTCTCTCCTCCCTTCCAGATAAGCACAGGCTTCCTGCTGGCCACCTCCCTCAGGCAGTTGAGGAACCTTCTGCCATCCTTTACTCCTTCGATGTACATGCCGATTATCCTGGTCTTGTCGTCTGCCCCCAGGTACTCCAGGAAGTCGGTGCTATCGAGGACTACGGCGTTGCCATAGCTCACTGACTTGCTGACCTTGATGCCGTGGTGTTGTCCCATGAGGCTGAATAGCGTGGCCTGGGTGCCGCTCTGGGCGATAAAGCCTACCGAGCCCGCCTCGCCATAGGCCTGTGCCTCCGTATGGCGCAACCCGATTTCGGGGTTATACAGGCCAACGCAGTTGGGCCCGATGAGATTCAGACCTGCTTTGCTGGCCAGATCGGTGATCACCTGCTGCAGCCTTATTCCTTCTTCAGTGCCGGTCTCCGCGAACCCCGAAGTAAAGAAGCATGCCCCCCCGACCTTTTTCTGGATACAGTCCTCGACGATCTTGGGGGACACCGCTCGGGGCACGGAGGCGATAACATAATCTACAGGCCCTGGTATATCCATGAGGTTCGGGTAGTTTTCCACCCCAAGTTCTGCAATCCCTGGGAGTTCGTTGGGATCGATCTGCACCGAATAAACCTTTCCCTTGAAGTGGCTCAAACTTCTCAGCCACATGTAGCCGATTGCCTGTTTGTCGCCGACTACTGCTACTGAGCGGGGGTTGAATACTCTGTCCAGCTTTTTCGCTGTGCTCTCCGCGATATTGCTCATGCTTGGGATTCGAGTATCACCCTGGCGTCCACAGCCACAGCCCCGTCGCTATAGGCCAGGATGGGGTTGAGGTCCAACTCATTGATCTCCGGGGTCTTATCTATAAAATCGGAAAGCTTCAGCAGCAAGTCTTCTAATACGGTGATGTTTGCTGGCTCCTGCCCCCGGTAGCCTTCGAGCAAGGGGTAGCCCTTGATCTCCCTGATCATCTGACTGGCGTCTCTTCTGACCAGGGGGACGATTCTAAAGGCGACGTCCTTGAGCACTTCCACAAACACGCCGCCAAGGCCGAACATCAGCACAGGCCCGAACTGGTCATCCTTGGACATGCCCATGATCACCTCTACCCCGGGCTTAGCCATTTTCTGCACGGACACCCCGTGGATCTTAGCCTTGGGGTTTGCTTGCTTTGCCGCTGCCACGATCTCGCTGTAGGCCCTGCCTGCCTGGGCTGCATTTCCGAGTCCTAACTTGACTCCGCCGGAGTCGCTCTTATGGATGATATCGGGAGAGACTATCTTCAACACTAAGGGGAAGCCCATCTCCTTGCTCATGGAAATGGCCTGGGCCTTAGTTTTAGCCAGCCTTGATTCGATAACCGGTATGCCAGCTTCGGACATCAGCTGTTTCGACTCGATCTCAGTGAGAACTGTTCTCTTGTCTTTACGGGCATTGCTAATTATCTTACTTGGCACTTTGTGCCTCCTTAATTGCTCGTAATTTGCTGTAGTGGCGCTTCGGCGCTACTAGCCTCCGCCCGTAGCAAAGATACGTAGGGTATTCTAGCAGGTAAAATTATGAAAGTAAACCAAGGTTGCTCTGCCCGAATCCGCCAATCCTACTGGTTGTTGTCGTTCATATACCCTGGTGTAAAGTACTCTTCCTGGGGGGCGAGGGTGGCTGCCACTCATCTTTTGCGTCTTCTGAAGGCGTCGGATATCGCCTGCCGCAGGGTCCATCGGAAGTGACTGCTGTCGAACTCCGGCGCTTGGTAGCGTTTCCATTTGGGGAGATTTCCTGAGTACAGACCTAGTCTCCACGCCAGGA
>DAOUTY010000171.1 GCA_030668425.1 Chloroflexota bacterium | reverse complement strand
GGTGGCAAGGCTGGGCTGCGGTGGAGATGGTGAGGGTACGCCCACACCGACCCCTACCGCTTCCTATGCCGAACCGACGCCGACATCGACAGGAGGGGTGCTATTTTCGGATGACTTCAGCGACCCTCGGAGTGGCTGGGAAACCGGGGATTATGAAGGTGGTTGGGCTGACTATGAAGGCGGCTGGCTCCATATAGAGGATTACACACTCGACGAGGCGTGCACCTACTCCGACCTGTCCCGGTACTACAGCGACCTGGCCATCGAGGTGGAGACCTGGCTGGTAGCAGGGACCGACGACAACTGGTAACAAGTATTCTGCCGGTGTGTCGATGATGACAACTACTATAACTTTGGCATCAGCGCCGATGGGTATTATGCGATAAGCGTATGGAAAAACGGCGTGCGGAGCGCTCTTTCGGGCTCACCCACATTGTCGAGTTACATAAATGAGGGGTGGGACGAGGTCAACCTGATGCGCGTTGAGTGCGAGGGGAACACACTGCGGTTATATGCCAACGGTCATTTACTGTCGGAGGTAACCGACAGCACCTTCAGTAATGGATATGTGGGCCTGGGGGTCACTTCGCTGGCGGGCAGCTATAGCGAGGCTGCCTTTGATAATTTCGTGATCACTGCTCCTTAAGTTGTAGACCTCGGAGAGTCAACAGTAACTTTGAGGCGACAAGCTTTGTACAAGCCCTTGCCTCAAAGTTACTTGAATGTGAACACACTGTTTCCTAGGTCCCTTGCTCCTTTGTCACCTGTGCCAGGTTCAGCCGGTTGATGTGGCGGATGCCGGGAATCTGGGAAACGACCATGATCAATATGATCAGGCCTACGGTCAGCAGATATGAGCGGGGGAAGATGACCAGATTATAGCTCATCATATCGGACTGGAAGAGCCTGAAGAGGAGCAGCGCCAGGGCGTAGCCCAGCGGAATGCCGGGGATGATCCCCCCCATTCCCAGCAGCAAGTTCTCGATAGTAATCATGGCCGTGATTCTGCGCTTGCCCTCTCCCAGGGTGCGCATGGTGGCGATCTCGCGGCGGCGCTCCATGATATTTACGGTTACTGTAGTGAAGACGATGGCCAGTGCCAGCGCAGCGCCAAAGGCGAGCATTATCCAACTCATACCTTTGATGAGCCCCATCATTTCCTCGACCTTTTCGTTGCTTTCCCCAGTCAGCTCCACAGAGGCGGTGCCCGGAATCCCGTAGGCCTTTTCCCTAATGGAGTCCAGATACTGCGGCTCAACCTCGAGCATAAGGCCGTTGATTATGGGGAACCCTCCTACTAGTTCCTGGGCCTGACCTAGCGTCACGAAGCCGTAGCTGCCCAAGGGCTGCTGTATGAATCCGGTAACTTCGAGTTGCTGTGTGCCCCAGGGAGAAAGCAGGGTGAGGGTGTCGCCGCTATCTACATCCAGAGCCTTTTTCAGGCCTTCGCTCAGCAGGATTCCCTCGTCACTGACACCTACTCGGTCCCCGCTGGTGGAGAACAGGCCATACAATTCGGAGTTAAGAGTAAGCCCTACCACCAGCGTGGAGTAGCTGTTGTCTTCATGCTCCAATCTGACAGGGATCTGCAGGATCGGTTCGGCTTTCTCCACTTCGTCCCAGTTCTGCACCTCGATGGCTAGGGCTGCCGGTTGAGGTTGGTTCGGAGAGAAATTGATCTGGGCATCATATCTCTGAACTTTATTGAATTGCGTGTCCATGAAGGATTCGATGGCGTCGATGAAGGCGGCTGAGACGAGGATGAGGCTGATGCCGAATGCGATGCCGATGACAGTGTAGAGGCTGCGGCGGCGGTTGCGAAAGATGTTGCGCAGCGGGATCTTCCAGAGGAATGACAGCCGGGTCAGGAAGGGGAATATGCGTTCCAGCAGGGGCTTTCTGCCGGTCGTCGGGGATGGAGGGCGCATGGCCTCGGAGGGGCTGAGGCGGGAGGCAGCCCAGGCGGGGATTATGCCAGCAATCGCGCAGGGTAGAATCCCCAGGAACAGTCCCTCTTCTATTGCCAGCCACTGCAGGAAGTTCATCTCTATCTTGGTGTAAGGAAGGCCCAACATGCCCGTGTAGAGCTTCGTGATAAGTTCGGAGAGAAGATAGCCGGCAATGGTTCCTGCGACGGCGCCCACGATTCCTATGATGAGGGCGAAGCTAAGGTAGTGAACGAGGACCTGACGGCGTGAGTAACCCATAGCCCGCATAAGTCCTATCTGGGGCCTCTGATTGTGGACGATCCTGGTGAGCAAAATGTATGTAGCCAGCGCCCCCACGATGAGAAAGAGAAGGGGGAAGACCTCTGCCAGCTCTCCGAACCCCTCCAGGTCCATACTAAGGGCAGCGTTGCTGGGCTGGTCCTCGCGGGGTACTACATCCACTACCACGTAGGGGTCGAGTATATTTTCGGCCTCTGCAATTATGGTCTCCCTGTCTGCACCCTCTTCGACAAGGAAGCAGAACTCGTTGATAAAGGGCTTCCCCAGAAGCTCGGTCACAATATCCTGAGGAACAAAGACAACCCCGAAGGTTTCGGCTGAGACAAGTATCTCCTGCCGGCTCTTGGCGAACCAGATGTACTCGGGGCTGGCGACGATACCGGCTACGCTGAAGCTGGTTCTCTGGCTGTCCACAGTGAGGTAAAGGGTATCCCCTTCTTTCAGCCCGTGATGTTCGGCGAAATTCTTCTCCACCAGCAGGACATTGCCCTCGCCCTCCTGGAAATAGGAGCCACTCTCTACCTTGACATCGTTGACCGCAGGGCGGGAGTCGGCAGGAAGGGATATCACCCGTGCCAGCACCCTCTTCTCCTCTGCTCCAGGAAGGGTGAGGGAGAGGTCGCTGTTCATCCTGCCGGTAACGGCCGCGACCCCTGGGATCGACTCCAGTTCCTCCACAGTTCCCCCCGGGGCCTCCACAACCCTGATGGTGAAGTCGGCGAAACGGAGCGTTTCGTAGGTGTAGTCATAGGAGCTTCTCAGATTCTGGTAGCCCAAGAACGAGGCCCCGAAGAAGGCCACACCCAGGAAGATCACTGCGGTCACGGCGAGGAACAGCCCCTTGGAGGCCGCGAGGTCTCGAACCAGCTTGCGCTGGAGCTTATGCTGAAGCATGCGGCGTAGCTTTTTCATGGCGTGCTACCACCTCAGCTCCTGGGGGTCGATGGGGGCCGTATTGCGCCTGTCCTCGGTGATCTCGCCGCTGCGGAGCCGGATGACCCGGTGGGCTATATCCCCGATAGCGGTATTGTGAGTGACGAGGAGCACAGTCTTGCAGTTCACCTCGTTTATCATCTTCATTGCGCTCAAGATATGCTTTCCGGTCTCGAAATCGAGTTCACCGGTGGGCTCGTCGCAGAGCAGTATCGGGGGGTCCTTTACCAGGGCTCTTGCTATGGCCACGCGCTGCTGCTCGCCGCCTGAGAGCTCGCTGGGGTAGTGGTCGGCGCGTTCCTTGAGTCCGACGACCTCCAGCACTTCGAGGGGGTCCCTGGGTTCCTCGACCAGCTCAGCGGCGAACTCGACGTTTTCTCTGGCGGTCAGGGTAGGGATGAGGTTGAAGAACTGGAAAACGAAGCCGATGTGGTTGCGCCGGTACTCGGTTAAGCCCTTGTCGTTGAGCGCGCTGAGCTCAATACCGTCGACAGTGATTTTCCCTGAGGTGGGGGAGTCGATGCCGCCGACAAGGTTGAGCAGCGTGGTCTTGCCTGAGCCGCTGGGCCCCAGGATGACAATAAACTCCCCTCGAGTTATGTCAAGTGACACACTGGTAAGGGCTCTCACCTCCACCTGCCCCATCTGATATGACCGCGAGACATCCTCCAGTTTCAGTACGATATCTCCTGCTTCTCCCAATGTTGGTCCAGACATCTCATTCCCTCCCAAGGCTGATAAACTTCTCTTCGATGGCTGCTATCAGTTTTTCCCTGTCGTAGACACCGGGATCAATAACAGCCAGTAGCATCAGAGCATCAAGCGTGAAGGCATAAAGCATGGCTGTGCCCTGCGGGTCCTTCTCCCCCAACTGGGTAAAAAGTGGCGTAAGGTAGTCGATAAAGGGGTTGACCCACATGGAGAACTCCGGGGATACCAGGTCTTTCAGTTCCGGTTGCGTTGCGATTTGCCACATAAGGTGCATAGCTTCAGGGTCGGCCTCGGCGGCACGGAGGCAGCTCCGGGCAAGGGATCTCAGCCTCGCGCGCGGTTCCACATCGGTCAGCATCACCTCCAGCACAGGCGAGAAAAGCCGCCCGACGGCATAGTCGGTAAGTAGCCG
>DAOUTY010000005.1 GCA_030668425.1 Chloroflexota bacterium | reverse complement strand
GAAATAGCGATCGAGCACTTCCCGGATGTGGACGAAGTCACGCTGAGTCTGTCCGTACCTCAGCCCAAATAGAATGCCCTCCGCTCTATTAAGGGCATCATCGCTGTCCGGAGGTGACTCGTAGCCGATGGCAGCAATCTGATTGGAAGCGGAGATCAGCCGGCGCATTGTGGAAAGACGCCTGACAATATCGGCGTAGTATTCGGCATGCACCGAGGTAGGGACCTGGGAAACCAGATGGCTCAGGTATGCAGCCCCCCCAGCGGCCTCCAGCTGTTGCTTGCGCGCCAGTTCGTAAGCTACGGTGATCTGATTGATAGCTTCTTTGCGATCATAGAGTTGAAAGCAACTCTCATAGGTCCAGCGATTCTTCTCCCGGTAGAAATCCTCGGCCTTGAGGAGTGTAACGACTTTGAATATGGCCTCGGGGTCGATAAGAAGGGAACCCAGCACGGCCTCTTCGGCATCGAGGTCGTGAGGGGGGAGCTTTACGTTTGACTGAGACTCGACGCCCTCGCTATACATGCCTGTTCCTTTTATTCTTCCGGTTCCTTCTCCTGTTCGGTCTCAGGTTTCGGCTCCTTTGCAGTCTCTTCCTTCGGTTCGACGAGAACATTTACAGTGGCGGTCACATTTTGGGTCAATTTGATCGGTACCTGGTGGCTGCCTAGCTCGCGTATTGGCTCTTCGAGTTCTATGATGTGCTTGTCGATCACATGTCCGCTGATACGTTTTATCTCCTTGGCAATAGCCGCACTTGTGACCGAGCCATAGATACGGCCTTTGGTCCCGGCACGAACTCTTAAGGCTACGGTGAGGGCTTCCAGCACCTGAGCCAAAGCCTCGGCTCCCTGTTCCAGAGTAGACTGGCGGCGAGTATCAGCCTCCCGCTGGGTATCCAATTTCTGTAGTTCAACAGGGGTGGCGAGAACAGCGAGCTTCTTGGGAAACAGGAAATTTCTGGCGTAGCCGTTGGCCACCTCTTTCACGGTGCCCGCACTGGCCACGTTAGGAACGTCCTGGAGAAAAACCACCTTCATTTTGCCTCCTATTCTATTCCTTGCTATTCGCTACAGGTCAAGAGGGTTATGAACGGAGTTATCCACTATTCAGTGGCCGCCGCCCGAGCTTTTCCACGAAAGTTTTCCACAGAGAAGCTTATCCCATTGCCTTTTCCAGGCCATTTCTCCACGCATCTACTATGTCATCGAGCGGCAAATCTATCACGCCTTTGATGAGGAAGCGTTTGCCTCCAACGGAACCCAGCTCTCTGAGGGGAATCCTGTGTTTGGCAGCCAGCTTTTGGAGTTCACCCAGTCGAGCTGGCTTCAGTGAGACCACAATCCTCGACTGAGCTTCGCCGAAAAGCTCGGTGTCAATTCTACCTGCTATTTTCCACTTTCCCTTGATGCCGATACTGCCGGCGATGCAACTCTCGGCAAGTGTCACAGCAAGACCGCCATCGGAGCAGTCGTGGGCTGAGAGAATAAGGCCCTGCCTGATAGCGTCGAGACAGCATTGCTGTACTCGCTTCTCTAGATCGAGGTTGATGGAAAGGGCTCCAGCGACGATGTCGTGAATCGATTCGAGATACTCACTGCCACCTAGCCCGTCCGTGCCCTTGGCGTTACCTCCGAGCATTACCACCAGGTCGCCCTCATGCTTGAAGCCTATGGTGCTATGCTGGTCTATGTCATCGATCAGTCCTAACATACCCACCACGGGGGTGGGATAAACGGGCTCGTCTCTGGTTTCGTTGTACAGGCTAACGTTGCCGCTGATGACCGGGATGTTCAGGCTTTTACAGGCTTGGGTAATACCCCTGATACATTGCTCGAGCTGATAGTAAACGTCAGTTTTCTCTGGATTGCCAAAATTAAGGCAGTCGGTGATGGCCAGGGGCACTGCGCCGGCGCATGCTAGATTGCGCGCGGCCTCAGCGACCGTTATGGTCCCACCTGTGTACGGGTCGAGATAGCAATAGCGTCCGTTGCCGTCTGTGGTTAGGGCGATGGCTTTCTTCGTGCCCTTAATCCTGAGCACAGCGGCATCGCTGCCCGGAGGAACAGTAGTATTGATCTGGACCTGATGATCGTATTGCCTGAAGATCCACTCCTTGCTCGCGATATTGGGCGATGCGAGTAACCGCAGTAGAACTGAGGAGGCGTCTTTCCCTACGTCAGCTATGGTGCTGAGGTCGAACTTTTGCAGCGCGTTGAGCCAGGGTGGTTTCAAACTCTTGGGGCGGTAAAGGGGAGGGGTGGTTAGCAGCTCGATGGGGACCTCGGCAACCACTTTCTTACCTTCCGTGATCCGGGCCAGGCCGTCATCGGTCACCTCGCCGATGATATCGGAGCGTAGGTCCCACTTGTCGAAGATAGCCTTCACCTTATCCTCGTATCCCTTCTTTACAATGGCCAGCATCCGCTCCTGCGATTCGGAGAGCATGACCTCGTAGGGGGTCATCCCTTCCTCGCGCCGGGGAACCTTAGCGACGTCGATTACCACACCACTGCCGCTTTTCGAAGCCGACTCAATAGCGGAACTGGTCAATCCTGCGGCACCGAGATCCTGCAAGCCCACGATGTAGTCGGTCTCGGCAAGCTCAAGGCAGGCCTCCAGCAGCAGCTTTTCCATGAAGGGATTGCCCACCTGAACCGTGGGCCTCAGTTCGCGCTCGTCATCGAAAGTCCGTGAAGCCAGCCCCGATGCACCGTGGAGGCCATCGCGACCGGTATCGGCGCCAACAAGCATTAAAAGGTTGCCTTTGCCGCTGGCCTTGGAGCTGACAAGCTTTCTCTTATCGGCAATGCCCACGCACATGGCGTTGACCAGCGGGTTGGCCGAGTAGGCAGGGGAGAAGTAGACCTCACCGGCAACGTCCGGTATGCCGAGGCAGTTGCCGTAGCCGCCTATTCCCGCCACTACCCCGCCGAAGAGATAGCGGTTTCGCGGCTCGCTCAGGGGGCCAAATCTCAGTGAGTTGAGCAGGGCGATGGGCCTTGCTCCCATAGTGAAGATGTCGCGCACTATTCCCCCCACCCCGGTGGCTGCGCCTTCATAGGGCTCGATGGCCGAGGGATGGTTGTGGGACTCCATTTTCATCACTATGCAGAGACCGTCGCCGATATCAACTGCACCGGCATTCTCCTCCCCGGGATTGACCAGGACGTTGGGTGAGGAGTGGGGAAGCTGCTTCAGCAGCAGCGTCGAGTGCTTGTAGCCGCAGTGCTCACTCCACAGGCTCCCGAACAGCCCTATTTCGACCAGATTGGGCTCCCGGCCCAACTCCTGCACGATTTGCTCGTATTCCTCTTCGCTCAGGGCAACTTCATCAAGTATTTCTTTAGCGATGGGCATGGCATTTCCTTTAGTGATTTATCACTTTGATAACTCGTCACCGAGTACCCCCATTAGGATTACATCGAAACCTGTCTACTTGTTCCGTAATGATGGAATGCTTCTTTCCAGAGATTGCCCATATAGCAGCCTAGCACAAACGTTCTATTATGTCAAGGGCTAAAGGGGTTTTACGCAGCCCATCTCTCTGGTTGTAACCTCGTCTATGATGGACTCGAAAATCACGTTCCCGTCCAGGCCGCCAACTATTTCTTCGCACGCTCTCTCGGGATGTGGCATCATGCCCAGGACGTTACCTGCCTTGTTAACGATGCCGGCGATATTGTTCAGGGAACCGTTGGGGTTCGCTGCCTCGGTTATCTCGCCCGAGGGGGTGCAGTAACGGAAGACCACCCGGTTATTTACTTCAAGCTCTTCCAAGGTAGCCTGGTCGGCATAGTAGCTACCCTCGTAGTGGGAGATGGGTATGTAAAGCACCTGCCCTTTGGTTGCCCTTGAGGAAAAGGGCAGGGAGGTGTTCTCTGTTCGGAGGTGAACCCATTGACATCTATACTGGAGGTGGTTGTTTTGTATCAGGGCTCCGGGCAGAAGGCCGGACTCGCAAAGTATCTGAAAGCCGTTGCAGATACCGAACACCAGCTTGCCTGCAGCAGCGAACTCTTGCACCGCAGTCATCACCGGCGAGAAGCGGCCGATGGCCCCGGGGCGGAGATAATCGCCGTAGGAGAAGCCTCCGGGTAGAATGACACAGTCGAACCCCGATAGATCGGTGTCCTTGTGCCATATATATTCCACCTTTTGCTTCAGAGCCTTGTCCAAAACATGGTGACAATCTTTGTCACTCCAGGTGCCGGGAAAGATGATAACACCGAATCTCATCTCAGACCCCTTTTATATACTGCGATATATATCTGAACAATATAAACAGCCTGTAGCGTCGTGACTCCTGTCACGACGAAGAATTCTTTGACTGCGGATCACGCGCAAGTGTTTAGTGCGTCTGTATAGAAATGCGAAAGGGAACAATAGGACAAGTCCATACCTTGCTCTTTTGTTCCCTTGCCAAACCTCTTCAGGATTCCTCTCTTATCCTGTTGAACCGCTAAGTAGCTCGGTTACCACCTCGTTTATCTCGTGCCCTTCAGCCTTCCCCTTCAGTTGAGGCATGAGCTTTTGCATGACCTTGCCCTTATCTCCAGGCCCACGTGCTTCCACCTCTTCGATCACCCGGCGGGCAGTAGCGACAATCTCCTCACGGGATATTTGCTCCGGCAGGTACTCGAGCAGTATGGCTAGCTCGGCCTCCTCTTTGTCGACCAAATCCTGGCGATTGCCCTTTTTGAACTCTGCAATGCTCTCTCGACGTTGCTTGCCCTCCTTGGCGATTATGCCGAGAATATCAGGATCATCCAGGCTTTTCTGTTGCGCTATTTCGGCGTTCTTGATACTCGCTCTCGCCATCCGGAGTACTTCGAGGCGTATCTTGTCGCCACTCTTCATGGCCTTCCTGAGGTCAGTCATCAACTTCTCTTGCAACATCTGCTCTTTTCCGACGTTATACTATGCTATCGATGCTGTTCAGGAACTCCTGGCGCTCTTCCGCTTCTTGGTAGCCTCTTTCTTCTTACGCTTAATACTCGGCTTCTCGAAATGTTCCCTGCGCCGAGCCTCGGAAAGGATGCCATCTTGTTGAACTTTCTTATTGAATCGCTTTAAAGCGACCTCAAATGGCTCGCTATCGCCAATCCATACTTCACTCACTCACAAAACACCCCCTTTACGGCCCTTTTTTACTAAAGCTTCTTGATTATAGCTTCTAGTGAGAGAGGGTGTCAAGCAGGGGTAGGCTGGGTGTAGCGAAACGACCACCATCTTCTGGAGCGATGAGTTGGTGGGTTCCACCCTGCTGCACCCATGCTACTCTCACTCATGTCATTGCGAGCCCTTCGCTCGGTGTCATTCTGAGCGCAGCGATGAATCCCTCGAAGCTCAGGACAGGCTCCGCGAAGCAATCGCTCCGTAATCCGATACCAGCAAGATTGCTTCAGCACTTTGTGCCTCGCAATGACGGTCATTTTGGGCTCTTGGACAGGCTTGTCCTGAGTTTATCGAAGGGCTCAGGGAGAACGGAAACACATGTGGTGGGTTTCAATGCACTACGCCTACCCTGCCAACGTTGGAATTGTATGGTCGTAGCGCTATGCTGTTTCAACCTGTGGTTCGAGGGTCTCTTCCTCTTCCTCTGCGCTTTCCTTTGACAGCCTATGCTCGGCGAGCACCTTCTTGGTGTGCTCTATCTCCTCAGGTGTCACCTTCTGGCGCATATCCTCCAGATCGCGCATTATCTGAGCGAACCTGGGCCCCTCGGCGGCGCTGATCCAGTCCAATTGTAGCCGTTCCGGCCTGATTCCAAGCTTCTCCATGCGGGTCCATAGCTTCTCTGCGCGGCGCTTGGTCCAGTGGTTGGCGCTGATGTAGTGGCAGTCGTTTATATGGCACCCGGAAAGCAGGACCAGGGGAGCCCCTTTCTCGAAAGCATGAAGGATGAACTTCTGGTCAACCCTTCCGCTGCACATAGTGCGGATGAAGCGGTTGTTGGGTGGGTACTGCAGCCTTGATACCCCTGCCAGGTCACCCCCTGCATAGCTGCACCAGTTGCACAGGAAGCTTATGATCTTCTTCTCAGGCTCTTTCTCCAGAGCGGCGTCTATCTGGGCCAGCAGTTGTGCATCGCTGAAGTGCTGCATGGTTATGGCGTCGAAGCGGCACTCCGCAGCGCAGGTACCGCAGCCAGCACATGCCGCAGCCACCACGTGCGCGCCTGTCTTGGCCTTAATATCTACCTTGATCGCCCCGTAGGGGCAGACCTTGGCGCAGACGCCACAGGATGTGCATTTGTCGAAGTCTACAACTGCCTTGAGAGCCTCCATCTTGAGAGTCGGTGAGTTCAATATGATCGAGCTCCTGGCGACTGCTGCCCCCGCCTGGGTTACGCTGTCCTTTATGTCTTTGGGTGCCTCAACCGAGCCGGCGAAGAATATACCCGGCGTGGGCGCATCCACTGGCCTCAGCTTGGGATGGGCCTCCATTACGAAGCCGTCGCTGGTCTGGGAGAGATTGAGAATGTTGGTGAGCTGCTTCAGGTCGTCTGTAGGTTCCAGCCCTAGTGCCAGAATCACCATGTCAAGCTCGTATTCCTCTACACGCGCTGCAGTGGTATTCTCCACTCTGATGCGGAGGTTTTTTGTAGTAGGGTCTTCGGTGATCTCGCCGGGCAGGCCGCGAATATAGTTAACGCCTTCTTCCTTAGAACGCCGGAACAAATCCTCGAAGCCCTTGCCGAAGGCGCGGATGTCTATGTAGAAGACGTAGATCTCGGCGTCTGGATGGTGCTCTTTTATGAGTAGGCTGTCTTTCACCGTGTTCATACAGCAGACGTTGGAGCAATAGGGATTGCCGCGGTTCTCTGTTCTCGATCCAACGCACTGGATGAAGCCGATGCGCTTTGGTGCTTGATGGTCCGAAGGGCGCTCCAGATGCCCGTCGGTAGGCCCACCGCCGCATATCAACCTTTCAAACTCTATGCTGGTGATAACGTTTTCAAAGCTTGTGTAGCCGTACTCATCCAGCGGAGTAGGGTCGTATATCTTCATGCCCGTGGCCATGATTATGGTGCCTACGTCCAGTTCAACTATCTGGTCCTGCATATTCAGGTCGATACATTGCTTCTCGCAGGCTTTCAGGCACTTGTCACAGGCTATAGGGTTGTTACCCAGGCAGTGCTCCATGTCGATGAGATAGGTGGGGGGCACTGCTTGAGGTAACGGTATGTAAGCTGCTTTGCGCGAGGAAAAGCCTTGCTGAAACTCGTCGGGTACTACCACCGGGCAAACTTCAGCGCAGTCGCCGCACGTGTTGCACTCACCATCGTTCACATATCGTGCTTTTCTGCGCACACGTACCTTGAAGTTGCCGACGTAGCCTGACACCTCCTCAACCTCGCTGTATGTGAGGAGTTCGATTCGAGGGTGACGGCCCACGTCCATCATCTTGGGGCCAAGTACACATATTGAACAGTCCATGGTGGGAAAGGTCTTGTCCAGTTGCGCCATTATGCCCCCGATGGACGGCTCCTTCTCGACTAGGTAGACCTGGTGACCGGCGTCGGCCAGGTCCAGAGCTGCCTGGATTCCAGCTACTCCGCCTCCGATCACCAGTGCGGCATTGGTGACTGGTATCTCTATCTCTGTCTGGGGTTCCAGGAAACGAGCGCGCGCTACAGCTATCTTGACAATATCCTTGGCCTTTTCGGTGGCCGCTTCGCGGTCGTGGAGATGTACCCAGCTGCAATGCTCCCTGATGCTAGCCATCTCTAGAAGGTAGGGGTTGAGTCCGGCCTCTGCCACGCAGTTGCGGAAGGTAAACTCGTGGAGTCGTGGAGTACATGATGCCACCACCACGCGGTTCAGTTTGTGTTCCTCTATGTGCCTTTTTATCTCCTCCTGCCCGGGGTCAGCACAGGTATACTTATTTCTCACCGAGACCACGACGTCAGGCAGCTTCTCTGCTGTAAGCCGCACCTCCTCCGTGTCAACCGACCCGGCTATGTTGAGTCCGCAGTCGCAAACAAAAACGCCTATTCTGAGTTCCTCTTCAGCCAACTGACTCACCTCCTATATCCAAAGACCGGGCTGCCAGAAATGCCAGGTCCTGGATCTCGACCTGAGGAATCTTGCCATCGCGGCTTTTCTGGGCGCACCTCAGGTGTATCTGGCACTTGGGGCATGTGGTCACAAGTATATCTGCCCCCGTGGCAGTCGCCTGGGTGAGACGCTGGTCTTGTATCTGCCGGTTCACTGCGCCGCAGTACACCCAGGGGCTTGCCCCACAGCATAGCGCCTTCTCACGGCTCTGCTCCATCTCTACTACGTCTAGGCCTGTTACAGCCCTCAGAATCTGGCGTGGCTCATCGAATATCCTGGAGCATCTGCCCAGGGTGCAGGGGTCATGATACGTGGCCCTTTTCTCAAGTTCGCCCAGGCTAAGTTCGCCGCTTTGAACGAGCGGGGCTATGACCTCTGTCAGATGCATTACCTGAATCCCTGTGTCTCCTAGCACATTGGGGTAATCAACCTTCAGCGTATAGTGGCATTCAGGGCAGTTAGTGATGATCTTCTTCACGCCATAGCGAGCGAACTCCTGCATGTTGGCTTTTGCCAGAGCCAGGAATCCTTCCCGGTCTCCCTGGAGAAGCAGGTCTCTACCGCAACAGCGTTCATTGGCGAGGATATTGAAGGGTATCTGAGCGCGATTCAGCAGCCTGAGCGCTCCTTCCACTCCTTTAAGGGTGTTCACCTCAAGGTCGCTGAACACAATATCGAAATAGGGAGCACAGCCCACAAAGAATATCGTGTCACTTTGTTCAGACAGTTCGATGTCCTGCGGTAGCCAGCTAAGCCGGTCCTGCAACAGGTCTTCACGGGCCATCATGTGCTGGAGTGCTTGGAGCGCTCCGCCATGGGTGCACTGCAACTGAGCGCCTTCAGCAAGGGCCTCGGCTCTCAGGCCGTGAATGAATTCGGGGAACTTCACATAGTAGTTGCAGCGCTCTACGCACATGTAGCAACTGATGCATTGCCAGATCGTCTCGTCCTGCGGACTGTGGCTGTTTTGCGATAACCGTCTCTGTGCTATGAGACGTGGGTTGAACTCCGGGTCGTGCTGGGCGACCGGACATACCACTGTGCACTTGCCACAGTCGAGGCAGAGGCGTATCTTGCTTTCAATTATCTCTCGTTCCGTATCGAACACCTTCGGTCTGTATCCTCTCCTCAAGAAATAGTCGTTCTATGTTTTGCCAAGGTGGCTTAGCTGAGCCATTCGCTGCTAAGCTCGAGCGGGGATAGCAGGTCGCACCTGCTCGAGTTCTTTGATAAAGTCGGTCACCCGCCTTACAAATCCGGGGCCATCGCCGCGGGGTATGTGACAGAGAACCAGTCTCTCTTTCCCCAGCCCGAGCAGCCCTAACACTATTCGCGCCTTCTCGTACTCTCGTGTAACAAGTCCTGCGTCGATGTCGTACTGGCAGTTGCCTGGTTCACATCCCAGAAGCATCACCCCATCCGCACCCAGTTCAAAGGCCTTGAGCATAAGTCCTTGGTGCACCCGGGAGAGGCAGCTTACTCTGACCACTCTCACAGAAGCTGGGTAGGTCAATCCTCCCCTGGCTGCCTCTTCTATACAACTGAGGCCATCCCAGTTGCAGGCGAAGACAACTAAATGTATCGCTGACTTGTTCATGCTATTTCAACCACACAGGGGGCCTTTCCCAGCAGGGCTTCCAGTGTGGAGCTTATATGTTTGTCGCTCTGAAAGGCTTGAGTTATGGCACCTGTAGGGCAGTGTGCAATACAAGCTCCACAGCCGAGGCACAACGCCTGGTCAATATAGGCGCAAGCCGTACCGTTGCTGGTTTCTCTCATCTCTATGTAGGAGCATATGGCCGCACAGTCGCCGCAGCCGCGACACAGTTTGCTGTCAATGGTCACCGCGGTGGCCCGTGGGTTCAGGCTTCCTTGGTGTAGATAAGCTGACGCTCTAGCTGCAATAGCTGCTCCCTTGAGGGCCTGTTCCTCGGGCGGCGCTTCTCCATCTGGTGACATGATGAATATTCCAGTGGTCTCTCTTATGGCAGACTCCCTGAGGGCGGCAGATTGCGCGTCCTCCAGACCTTTGGAGCCGATTCTTCGGGCAAATATGCGCCCGAGGCGGCTTTCTTCGGATATGGCGTCAACTTCGGGAGGAACTTCCCCATCCATCTTTCCAAGGTCCAGTATCACCGCACCGGCTCCAATCCGGCTGATCTGTGAGCCATCTTTCAGCGCAGTATCATAGTTCCCCGGCGAACCGTCCAGTTCGATAGTCTGGGGCCATGACCTGACAGTTATACCTTGCTCATCAAGTTGTTTCAGCAGGCTATCTCTGTTTTCTAGGTATTCGGGGCGTTGCGATTCTCTAGCGATGTTCGATTCAGGACCGGAAACTACTGTTACGGAATAGCCTTGGGTCGCTAGGTTCTTTGCTGCTGCCAGACCGCGAATTCCAGAGCCTAATATGAGCGCGCTTCCGGTCAAGGAACGCTCCTCGCTGACTGCTGGCGAAGCCTCTCTGGCCCGGGCGACGCCTGACGAAATTATGTCTACTGTCTTACGTGTGGCGCCAATAGGATCATCCTTGTGAACCCAGGCGCATTGTTCGCGGATGTTTGCGAACTCCACGTTACCACCATAGTATGTGGTGAGGTTATTGCTAAGGTGTTGCTGGCACATCACCCGCCTGTCGGTGCAGCTAAAACATATCTGATCCAGCCCGCAGCATCGGCAGGCGGCAAGCACCACCTTATCAAGCTTCCACTCTGCAGCTTGGGCTGCTATCCTGTTCGCTCCTTCCTCGCTGCATGCCTGCGATATCTCCCAGACGTTGCAGATGCCAGGAAGCTGTAACACTTCATTAGTCACTTGATTAAAATCTATCACGGAGTTAATACTACCACCGCAGCGACACAGGACCACGCCAATACGGGCTGTCCCTGCACTGACCTTCTTAAGCGACTGGTCCGAACGGGCATCTGAACTATCTGCGGTATCGGGAACTGCAGGGCGTACTTCCTCCTTAGTCCTCAGTTCGGCGGCGGCTTCCAAGGCTACGGCAGAAGCCTTTGCGAGCTTGCCTTCCAGGGTATCGGCTTCGGCCAACTCCACAGTATAGACACCTGGTCTTGCGGTCTGCAGGGGAGTGCCTTGGGCGGTGTCGTGCCCCTGCAGGTAGTAGTCGCTCCCGTTGTCGACGGAGGTAAAATCGATTATGAGTTCGGCTCCAATATCTATGTGCTCTGCCTTGTCCTGGTGGAGAACTGCGCCCAGTTCGCACACCTGTTCACATGCCATGCATTCACTGCATAAGGCGCAGTTGAGGCAGCGCTCGGCCTCTTGTCTCCCTGCTTCTAGAGGTAATCCCAAGGCAATTTCCTCAAGTCTGCCCATCCTCTTGTAGGGGGGGATGGCGGGCATGCGGGCTCGTTTGTAATAGGCAGCATCTCTTTCCCTGATATCGACCTCAACAGATTGAGGTTTTTCCAGACTGCGCCCCTTCCTCAAATCGCGGCCTCTCAAATACCTGTCTATTGAGTCTGCGGCTCGCAGCCCGGCGGCAACAGCTTCGACGACGTTGTTGGGGCCTGTGACGCAATCGCCGCCGGCAAAGATGCCAGGTATTCTGGTCTCGAGGGTTAGAGGATCCACCTTTATAGTGGCACTGTCGCTATCGGTCTCAAGCCACCTTATGTTGAGCAGTGGGGTGTTGGGCCGCTGCCCTATGGCGATCACTACATGGTCAGCATCGATCACGAACTCCGAGCCGCGTATGGGCTCGGGCCTGCGGCGGCCATCGGCTCCCATCTCGCCCATTTTCATCCGCTGGCAGCGTATTCCGGTTACCTTGGTCCCATCGCCGAGAATCTCCAACGGGTTTGTTAGATATTCTATAGATATGCCTTCATTGATAGCTTCTTCTGCTTCGTCCGCCACTGCGGTCATCTCCTCCGCCGTGCGGCGGTAGAGTATTCGCACTACTCCCTTGCTCCTCCTCTTCGCCGTTCTGGCAGAATCCACGGCGCTATTGCCGCCGCCGATGACTACCACATTAGAGCCCACCGAGGCACCCACTTTCAGATTCAGTGCAAAGAGCAGTGAGATAGCATCTACCACGCCTTCAAGTTCTTCACCTGGGATGCCCAAGCTTTTATTCTGGTGAGCACCTATGGACAGGAAGAAGGCTCGATATCCTCGCTCTCTCAGATCGGAGATCGTCACATCGCGGCCTACCGTTACCCCGGTCATTATGTCCACACCCAGGGCCTTGATCGCTTCCACTTCTCTCTCGCGGACTTCGTGAGGCAGGCGGAATCTGGGGATACCTGTGGCCACCATCCCCCCAACCACCGCGTGGGATTCGAATATGGTGGGCCCATAGCCGCGGCGTGCCAGCTCCCAGGCGGCGGCAAGCCCGGCGGGACCACTTCCAACGATGGCTATTTTTTCCCTTCGGGATTTGGCAGGAGCCTTGCGCGTGTAGTGAATGCCACTGGGTGCATTGTCCGCAGCATAGCGGTGGAGAGCTGGGATAAATACCGGGCTGTCAACATCACCTCGCTTACAATTGTCCTCGCAGGGATGCGTGCATACGCGTCCGAGCACTCCAGCAAGAGGCGCTGACTCGTTTATGAGGCTGAGGGCCTCATCCACCTTGCCCTTAGACAGCAGGGAGATGAATCCCTGAACATTGATGCCGAGTGGGCACGCTGTCCGGCAAGGGGCAACCCCGCTCTTCTCTATGCAATAGGCTGAGGGTATTGTTTTATTTCCCGGAACGGGTGCGTGGATGGCGCTGTGGGTCGTCCTTCGGCCATCCAGGATGAAGGGTACTTGTACAGAGCATGTCTCCTCGCAACGGCCGCAGGCCGTGCACAAGTCCTCTCGCACATAGCGAGGGCATGTGGCTACCCTGATTGTGAATCTCCCCTGTCTGCCAGCTATGGCACTGACCTCGGAGTTGGTGTGAAGGGTGACCAGTGGATGGCTCGCCGCACGTAGGAGCAGAGGCCACACGCTGAGCTGTCTCTCACGAGAAGTGATTGATGCGCTGTCAGTAGTGTTGTCTAAGCTCAGTGCCGGAGAGGACATGATTAACTTGACCTCCGCACCCAGCTCTGCCAGAGTGAGGGCTGCCTGTGCCGCGCCCACACTGTCGCCTATAATCGCGACTCCTCTAGCCATCGGCAACCTCGCCCTTTCTGCCATGCTCCAGCCCGTAGTTATATCCTAACTCGAAAGCCTTGGTATTGAATTCCTCGGTTCCCTTAGGGACAGATGCCAGAACTGAATTTTTAAGGGCCTCGGGGGAAATCAGGTCGCTCACTGCTGCCAGAAAACCCAGTATGATAATGTTAGCGACCACTGTCCGACCCATATCCCGCGCCATTCGAGTAGCCGGTATGGAGAGCGGTGCCGGGTTTTGGGACGGTTCCGGTTTCACCAAGTCCGGGTCTATGATCATCAGGGCTCCTGCGGGCAGATCTTGACTGTACTTGTTATAGGCCTCTTGCGATAGGATGATGAGTACATTCGGACTCTGCACGTAGGGGTAGCCTATGGGCTCATCGGATATCACCACCTCGGCTGTGCAGGAACCACCGCGTGCCTCCGGCCCGTAGCTCTGGGTGAGGGCGGAGAAACCATCATCGTATATGGAGGCAGCCTGCCCCAGTATCAGCCCTGACAAAACCACTCCCTGTCCACCGAATCCCGCTATCCTTATTTCTTTTGTGCCCAAACTCTTACACCCCTGTTTATTGTCAAGCAAAGACCAAGCGCCTTCAGGCTGGCTACTATTTTTTCTTCTCCCGGGCTCTGTCAAGCAGTAGCTTCCATTGGTCCCAGAAGGTTGGACGCTCGATGTCGACAAACTTGCCCACTACTATAGGGCCATCCGAATCAATGGCCACATCTTTGGGATCGGCCCCGTCACGAACTACGCTTCTTTCC
Source organism: Chloroflexota bacterium (assembly GCA_030668425.1). Taxonomy (GTDB): domain Bacteria; phylum Chloroflexota; class Dehalococcoidia; order SZUA-161; family SZUA-161; genus DAOUTY01. Next base: position 6,652 of record DAOUTY010000005.1, on the reverse strand, counting down.
TGGTACGAGTGCATCGTGTCCAGCCCCTTTGGTTCCTTGTTCATGCGTCCGTACAGTGTTGGGCAGGGGGCCAACACCTCTATGAAGCTGAATCCGGGTTTGGTCATGGCCTCGGCAATGGACCACTCCAGTTGGCGCACGTGAAGCACAGTCCAGCGGGCGACGTACGTGGCGCCGCTTGCGGCCACGAGGTAGGGTACGTTGAAAGGATATTCGAAGTTGCCGTAGGGTGTGGTAGTGCTACGGGCATCGAGGGGAGTGGTGGGCCCCGCCTGTCCGCCGGTCATGCCGTAGTTGAAATTGTTTATGCAGATGACGGTCATGTCCATGTTGCGGCGTGCCGAGTGGATTAGGTGATTGCCGCCTATTGCCACCAGGTCACCATCGCCAGAAAAGATCACAAGGTTCAATTCAGGGTTTCCCAGCTTCAAGCCGGTGGCGAAGGGAAGGGCGCGACCGTGAGTGGTATGAAAGGAATCTAGCTTGACATAACCTGCAGCCCTGCCAGCGCAGCCTATCCCCGAAACCAGCGCTATTTTGTCCGGGTCCAGCCCGGAACTCTCAATAGCTCTGGTAAAGCATCCTACTGCCGGCCCTATACCGCAACCCTGACACCAGATGTGCGGCATTCTGTCCAACCGTAGTAAGGAGTCGACGGTGTTTTCCCCTACTGTCAGTGGAGTTGTCATTGCACTGCTTCCTTTATGGCTTTGAGAATGGTCTGGGGATGGTGCACGCCGCCTCCCATGTGGGGCACGAGTAGTGTACTGGCCTTCCCGGCAGCACATCTCTCGACCTCTAGTACGATCTGGCCGTAGTTTATCTCGGGGACCACGAAAGCCTTGACCTGTTGCGCGAGTTCCCTGATGCGGTCTTCGGCAAATGGCCACACTGTTATTAGCCGCAACATGCCCGCCCGGATTCCTGCATTGCGTGCCTCTTGAACTGCGAGGCGGGCGACACGTGTAGAAATCCCGTAGGCGCAGACTATGACCTCTGCATCTTCAACCCCTACCTCTTCATATCTTATTATGTCTTTCTTGTTGAGCCTGATCTTGTCCACCAGTCGGCGCACGAGCTGATCCTGAGCCTCTACTGTCATTACCGGGTACCCTCTCTCATCATGGGTGAGGCCGGTAACGTGGAAGCGGTAGCCCTCCCCGGCTATAGCCATGGGGGGAACCAAATCCTCGTCGGCTTTGTAGGGCAGGTATTGCTCCTGCGTCCCATCAGGGCGTCGCCGGCTTACAAGTTCTTTGGGTGATATGCGCGGTATCACAACCTTCTCGCTCATATGCCCCACGGCTTCGTCCGACATCACGAGCACAGGAACACGGTATCTCTCCGACAGGTTAAACGCCGTGATGGTGAGATCGAATATCTCCTGGGGGGAGCTGGGTACGAGGGCGATGATCTCGTAGCTGCCGTGGGAGCCCCATCGCGCTTGCATCATGTCCCCCTGAGCTGCCATGGTGGGCAACCCGGTGGATGGGCCGGCCCGTTGTATATTGACCAGGACGCAGGGTGTTTCCAGCATCACCCCCAGGCCCAGATTCTCCATCATCAGGCTGAATCCGGGACCTGATGTGGATGTCATTGCCTTCAGTCCTGCCCATGATGCGCCCAGTATTGCATTCATAGAGGCGATCTCATCCTCCATCTGGATGTAAATGCCCCCAACGTGAGGGAGCCGTTCGCTCATCCTCTCGGCCACCTCGGTGGCTGGCGTTATGGGATAGCCGGCGAAAAAGCGACAACCTGCGCTGATGGCCCCCTCGGCGCAGGCCACATCGCCGTTCATGAAAAATGTTCCGCAGAGCGCTCCGTCTTCAGGCATACAAGAATCCTATCAGCTTTCGTTATCGTTTGATACCACGTGGATGGCGAATTCGGGGCAGAGGATATCACACAGGCCGCAGCCCAGGCACTTGCTTTCGTCTGCTACCGCGGCAAGCGTATAGCCCTTGGAGCTCAGTTCGTCGCTCATCACCAGCGCTCCTCTTGGGCAGAACTCCACGCAGTAGCCGCACCCTTTGCATCTCTCCTTGTCGATCAGAACTTTCGCTGGCCTGATGGCCTTTTCCGCCTGATCGAAGGGTGTTCTCCACAACTTCATAGCAGCACCTTTTGCATTGATATCTCGCGGCAGTATTTAGTATCGGAGGATTTCCCACCATGATACCGCTTGTCAGGTCTTCGCTGCACTTCACGGTAACTACCTGTCCAGTGCAGCCATTCATCTACATGTCTCAGTATATCAAATTCCTAATTCCTTTTGCAAATGCCCAGCTTCTGAGCTTGATTACCAGCGCTGATTGGGCCTGCCAAGCCGCTTCAGCGTAGTTTCGATGGCCATGTCTTTACGCTCTAACGAAAGAGTAGGCAGGGGCGGGAAAACCACCAAATCTCGTCCAAGATGTTGCTTGCAAACCGAAATATATTGTGTTATGTTTAGAAAGCTTTGCCCCGGTCGTTGCTGAATTGAAGCTAATAGCATGGTTTCGGGAGGAACTTGGACCTGTTTATTGATGATACCACTCTGAGAGATGGCGAGCAGACGGCAGGGGTGGTGTTCACCAACGAGGAGAAGGTGCGCATCGCTCAGATGCTCGACGAGGTTGGGGTGCATGAGATCGAGGCAGGTATCCCCGCTATGGGGGGCGATGAGATGGCGGCTATCAGAAGCATCATCGCTCTGGGGCTGCGGGCGAGAATCCTCACCTGGAATCGGGCGGTTATCTCGGATATCGACGCCTCGCTGAGGTGTGGAAGCCAGGCTGTTGCTCTGAGTATTCCTGTCTCAGATATCCATATAGAACATAGACTTGGGCAGAGCCGGGGATGGGTGCTGGAGAGTGTTAGAAGGGCAACCAGATACGCCAAAAGTCATGACCTCTATGTCTCGGTTAACGCTGAGGATGCGTCCAGGGCTGCCCCTGATTTTCTTGGCCTCTTCGCTCAAAATGCCAGGGAGGCTGGTGCTGACCGTTTGCGGTATTGTGATACGGTTGGAGTTTTAGAGCCTTTCAGAACCTATGAGGTCATCCGCCGCTTGATCGAGGAGGTTGGCATTGACATCGAGATGCATACTCACAACGACTTTGGTATGGCTACGGCCAACGCTATAGCGGGTATCAAGGCAGGCGCCAAATATGTCAATACCACGGTCAACGGCCTGGGCGAGAGGGCGGGCAATGCTAGCCTTGCCGAAGTGGTAATGGCCCTGAAGCACATCGAGAAAATCGATCCCGGCATCGATACTACGCGGCTTTGTACTGTCTCCCGGTACGTGGCTGAGGTAACCCAGCGGCCCTTACCGGTCAGCACGCCGATCACCGGGGACAATATCTTTGCCCATGAATCGGGCATACATGCCGATGGGGTGCTCAAGTACCCGGCCACATATGAAGCCTTTTCCCCTGAGGAAGTAGGCTTGGAGCGGCGGATATTGGTGGGCAAGCACAGCGGTTCTAATACCATTCATTTCAAATTCGCCAACGAGTTCGGGATTGAGCTGCCGGATGATTTAGCTCGCGAGATCCTGGCACGTGCTCGGGCCTTGGCGGTTAAGCGGAAGCGGGCACTATTTAGCAAGGAGTTGGCACTCATCTATCTAGAGGTGTGCAAGGAGAGGTGTCTTGACTTGCCTCCTTTGAAAATATCGGGCTAATGACCTAATCAACTCTGGAGGAATGCGATGGATGGGGCGATTGCAAGCTTTCTTTCTGCTCTCTCTATAGAAAAGGGTTTTTCCAACAACACAATCGAGGCATATAAGAACGACCTCAACCAGTTCACCGCGTTTGTAAGCGAGCAAGGGCCCAAGCATGATGGGCCTGAGGTAAGCTGGGCATCCGTTGATCGCTCTTTTCTGCTGAACTATATGGTCAATCTCAAGGAGCGAAGCTATGCCCCGGCAACGATGGCGCGAAAGGTGGCTGCGGTTAAATCGTTCTTCAACTTCCTTGTTTCCGAGGGAACGCTGGAGAAGAACCCGGCGGAGGGCATAACCGGCCCCAAGGTAGGGAAGTCCCTGCCCAGAGCGATTTCTGTTGAAGAGGTCGAGAGACTGTTAGAGCAGTCTGGTAAGCTTTCCACCCCGGAGGCCAAACGGGACAGGGCGATGCTGGAGCTAATGTATGCCACCGGGATGAGGGTGACTGAGTTGGTATCCCTTAACGTGCGCGATGTGAATCTGAAAGCCGGCTACGTGCGCTGTTTTGGCAAGGGGTCTAAAGAGCGGATTATCCCTATCCATAATAAGGCAATCAGGGCGGTCAAAAGCTATGTTGATGATGGCCGTGCTCGTCTCCTCGGGGTTACCGGCGAGATAGCCCTATTCCTCAACCGCCGGGGGCAGAGGCTCACCAGGCAGGGGTTCTGGCTTATCTTGAAGGGGTACGGCAAGAAGGCCAATATTACTACGGAGCTCACCCCCCATGTCCTGCGCCACAGCATAGCCACCCATTTGCTGCATAGCGGCAAGATGAACCTCAGGGAGCTTCAGGAGTTGCTGGGTCACGCTAATATCTCCACCACGCAGATCTATACCCATCTCACTACCGAGCGCATGCGTCGGGTCTATGATAGTGCTCACCCCCGTGCGGAGTAGCCTCTTGAGCGTTCAGCTATCAGGTTTCATACAGAAGCAGAATGCTGATGGCTGACGCCTGAGTGCTTACGTGGGTTCTTTACATCAATAGGTCGATTGTTCCTTTGCGCTGTTTCAATTTCAATTTACGTCGAAGAGGATGAAGTGTTTGTTTCGGTAATAGGCGGTAGCCGGTGTTCGCGGCGAGAGGCTGAACTAGCTGAAGAGGTAGGAGCTGAGCTTGCGAGACGGGGCGTAACATTGGTCTGCGGTGGTTTGACAGGGGTGATGTCTGCTGCCTGCAAAGGAGCTCACTCCGCCGGCGGGATGACTGTGGGTATCCTCCCCGGAACCAGGCGGGAGGATGCCAATCCCCATGTGGATATTCCCATCGTTACCACTATCGGCGAGGCGCGAAACGTGATTGTGGTCTGCTCGGGTCAGGCAGTGATCGCTATCGGTGGTGAGTATGGCACTCTCTCCGAGGTCGCTTATGCTCTGCGCAACAGAATCCCCGTTGTTGGCTTAAATACATGGTCGCTCTCAAGGCAGGGGCAGATGGATGGCTCGGTAATAGTCGCTGAAAGCCCCAAGGACGCTGTGGACAAGGCTTTGGCTGCAATTGAGGCCAAGGGGAGTACGATGAAATGAGTACTATCAAGGGCATCAGGGGACGGCAAATACTTGACTCCAGGGGCAACCCGACGGTAGAGGTAGAGGTGGAACTGGCCGATGGAGCTGTAGGCCGGGCTGCAGTGCCCTCTGGAGCAAGTACGGGCAGCCACGAGGCAGTGGAGCTGCGCGATGGCGACCCTTCTCAATTTCAGGGGAAGAGTGTTCTGAAGGCAATAGCGAATATCGAAGAGAAAATAGCGCCCGCAGTGTCAGGGATGTCGGCGCTGGACCAGGCGGCAGTCGACAAGCGTATGATAGAGCTTGACGGTACGCCGAATAAGTCGAAGCTGGGCGCCAACGCTATACTGGGCGTGTCCCTCGCTGTGGCTCACGCCGCTGCCAACTCTCAGGGGATGCCGCTGTATCGCTACCTTGGTGGTGAGGATGCCCATGTCCTGCCTGTGCCTATGATGAATATTCTGAACGGCGGCAGGCATGCCGGGGATTCGGTGGACTTGCAGGAATTCATGGTAATGCCCGTGGGGGCGAGTAGCTTCGCTCAAGCCCTGCAGATGGGCGCTGAGGTCTATCAGTCCCTGAAAAAGGTGCTCAAGGCTAGGGGAGCGAACACGTCTGTCGGCGATGAGGGAGGCTTTGCCCCCAGCCTGGCCACGAACAGGGAAGCGGTGGAGGTAATTATGGCTGCCATCGAAGAAGCTGGCTACCGCGCGGGTGAGCAGTGCTTCATCGCTCTTGACCCTGCATCGAGCGAGTTTTATGATAACGGCAGGTACATCCTCGCAAAGGAAGGCGTGTCCTTCACCAGCGCTGAGATGGTTGACTACTACAGCGAGCTTGTCTCCGCCTATCCCATTATCAGCATCGAGGATGGTATGGCGGAGGACGACTGGGAAGGGTGGAGGCTGCTCAACGATAAGCTCGGCAGCAAAATCCAGATTGTCGGTGACGACCTCTATACCACAAACAGAGAACGGCTCTCTCGCGGTATCGCCGAGCAGTCATCGAACTCGATTCTTATCAAGTTGAACCAGATCGGTACCCTTACTGAAACGCTGGCCGTTATAGAGATGGCGAAGAAAGCAGGCTGGACGTCAGTGATCAGCCACCGCTCCGGCGAAACCGAGGACGTTACCATTAGCGATCTCGCGGTCGCCATGAATACGGGGCAGATCAAGGCTGGAGCGCCCTGCCGTTCGGAGAGGGTCGCCAAGTACAACCGCCTCCTCAGGATCGAGGAGGAACTGGGTGACAAGGCCAGATATGCCGGTAAAGAGGCGTTTCATGGCTTGAGGAGCTAAGGAATCCCCCCTTCCCCCCTTTACAAAAGGGGGGAGAATAGGTGCGATAAGCGTCCTCTTTCACGAAGAGAGGAAAGATACAGGGGTTATAAAGTCCCCCTTTAAGAAAGGGGGATTTAGGGGGATT
>DAOUTY010000141.1 GCA_030668425.1 Chloroflexota bacterium | reverse complement strand
GTACCGCAACCCGGTAGTGGTGCTGAGCGATGGCCTCATGGGTCATGTAGTCGAGCCCCTCGAGTTAAAGACTTTGGAGTTCGGACCGCTTCCAGAGAAGGACTGGGCGGTGGCCCGCTATGGCCAGCATGAAGACGGAAAGCACCGCGCGATGGGCGCCAGCTATAATCCCCTGAAGGGCGAGAGCTTCGTATCCTACCTCGTTGACATGAGGGAGACTTACCAGGAGATCGAAGCCTCCGAGGTGAGGTACGAGGGATACAAGACTGAGGATGCCGATCTAGTGCTTGTAGCCTATGGCTACTGTGCCAGGGTGTCCGAGGAAGCGGTGGACGCAGCTCGATCTGAAGGGCTCAAGGCAGGATTGCTGCGGCCGATAACCCTCTGGCCCTTCCCAAATCAAGCAATTCGTGATAGGGCGGCCAAGGGTTGTAAGTTTCTCGTGGTTGAGGACAGCATGGGACAGATGGTGGATGACGTCAAAATCGCAGTTGAAGGAAAGGCCGAGGTCCACCTTGTGGATGCGACGTTCCGCCATCTTGCTTCGGAAGATGGCATGATCATGCCGGTAAAGGTCCTTGAGGAGATAAGGAGATTGCTATGAGCGAAGAAACGAGAGGCGTGGTGAAAGAGAAGGTTACCGGAAGGCCAGATATATTTACCAAGGAGTGGTTTGCTGATTACCTGTGGGACTTGTTCTGCCCTGGCTGCCAGACCCCTGTGTTGGCACGCATAGTCGCCGAGGCACTTGAGGAGCTGGGCATTGGAGATAAGGCCATTATGGTTGGTTGTGTCGGTTGCGGGGGCATTTTGATCGGTGGGTTCGACCTTGACCGAGTTTCTCCTGCTCACGGCCGCGGCCCTGATGTAGCCACGGCAATCAAGCGAATCTACCCGGATACCGTCGTATTCACTGTGCAAGGAGATGGGGATTGTATTGCCATCGGGGCCAGTTCTTTCATCGGAGCCCTGACCAGAGCCGAGAAGATCACCATCATAATGGCGAACAACACCAATTTCGGTACCACCGGTGGCCAGCTAGGGCCCACTACCATCATAGGGCAGGTAACCACTACCTCTCCCCAGGGAAGAAACCCCAGCGAAGAGGGTTACCCGGTACATACAGCCGAAATGGCGGCTACATTCAAGGGTGTAGCCTATAGTGCGAGGGGAGCTCTCATCACCCCGGCTGACTATCAGCGGACAAAGGGGTACATCAAGACCGCCTTCCAGAGACAGTTAGATAACGTTGGCACCAGCTTTGTTGAGGTTATCACAGCCTGCCCTACCAACTGGCACCTGACCCCGGTGCAGAGTCTGGCCTGGATACGGGATAACGTGATACCCGAATTTCCGCTGGGCGAGTTCAGAAACGTGACCCATATAGAATAAAGGAGCAGGAGCATGGAACAAAACGGAAGAGCTAGGAATGAAGTGCTCATGGCGGGAATCGGAGGCATGGGTGTACTGGTGTCAGGGCAGGTCCTGCTGGACGCCGCTTTCCAGCGTTATGAACACGTATCTTATGTTTCCTCCTATGGCTTTGCCAGGCGCGGCGGGCTCTGTGAGTGCACGGTTATCGTCTCTGACGAGAAGATAGCATCTCCGCTGCTGGACCAGGCGCAGGTCGTGATGCTGCTCGACAGCTCGCAGTTCCCGTCCTTCGAGCACAGGGTGCGCCCGGGGGGGATCATCTTCGCCGACACGGCCGGGCTGACTGCTGAGAGGCGAAGGGAAGATTACACTCTCTATGCACTGCCATGTCTGGAGATCGCTACCAGCATGGGCTCTATCCTGGGCAAAAACCTGATAATGCTTGGTGCCTACACTGCCATTACTGGTGCGGTCTCCACGGAGCTTGTCGAGCTTGAGCTCCAGAAGAGATACCAGGACAAGGAGAAGGTATTGACACAGAATTTGGATGCCTTCAGGCGAGGGGTCGAACTGGGGAAAAGCGCCGCATAGGGGGCCAAGCTAGGAGCCTGCCTGAGAATTATATGAGTAGGTTGGAGCAGATGCTCCAGGTTACCATTGTTTTGCTAAGTTTTCGTACGCCATGCTGGCGGTGGGTGCTGTGGGGAGGATTGGCATTGAGGGAGTGTCAGATAGATGATAGGAGCTGAGGTTGTCTGCCATATTCTCAGGGAAGAAGGCGTGGAGTACGTCTTCGGTGTTCCCGGCAATACCGAGGTGCCGCTTCTCGATGCTTTGGCCCAAACACCGGGGATCAGGTTCATCAGCGCCGTCCACGAATCTGTCTGCGTTGGCATGGCCGATGGCTACGCTCGGGCTTCCGGCAAAGCAGGCGTGGTCCTGGTGCATACGGCACCGGGTACAGCCAACGCCATAGGCAACCTCTACAACGCGTATAACGCCGGCACGCCCATAGTTATGCTGGCTGGTCAGCAGGACTCCCGCTTCCAGTGGTCTGATCCCTTCCTGGACGCCGACCTCCTGCCCATGGTGAGCCAGTTTACCAAGGAGCGCTGGTGGGTGGGGCACGCCCAGGACATAGGGAAGGCTGTGGCCCGCGCCTTCAAGGAAGCTACTACCCCGCCAACTGGGCCGGTGTTTGTCGCGATCCCGCGTGATCTCCAGAGTCAGACCTTGGATTTTGAGACTTCTTCGCCGGGACGGCAGCAGGTGCCCATGTCTATCAGGGCCGATCGGGAGCCTCTGGGGAGGGCGGCGCAGCTACTGGCTGCCGCGGAGCAACCGGCCATTATGGCCGGTCATCAGGTGCCTGACGCTGGTGCTATTACCGAACTGGCCACGCTTGCCGAAATGCTGGGTGCGCCGGTGTATACAACAGCGCAGGTCCCCAAGGTCATTTTCCCCTCCAGCCATCCCCTATATTACAGCAGGGTGCCGCCGATAGGATTCTCCCTGCCCGGGCTGGATGGCCCCGCTGACGTGCTGCTGGCGGTGGGGAGTGGGCTGTTTAAGCAGTTGTTCTGTATTGAAGGTCCTCTTTTACCGCCCGCCACCAGATTGATTCATATGGACGTCGACCCGCGGGCGCTGGGCAGGGATTGCCCCGCGGAGGTGGCTCTGGTGGCCAACCCTAAGGCCGCTCTGGCCGAACTGGCGACCGAGGTCGGGCGGCTTATGTCGCCAGGTCAACGCGAGAAGGCCCGGGAAAGATTCGAGAAGCTAAAGAGCGCTCGTGCCCAGGCCAGGGCAGCGCGTGAAGAGGATTTCAAGAAAGACTGGGATGCTTTGCCCACACGGCCGTCGCGGGCCATGAGGGAGATCGCAAACGCTCTGCCGCCGGGCAACGTAGTGGTCGATGAGGCGGTGATGCTCACCAGCTACGTGGAATACATTATGGAGTTCTCCGAGCCCGGGAGCTATTTCAGCTCCAACGCTTGCCTGGGATGGGGCCTGCCCGCTTCACTTGGGGTTGCTCTGGGTACTTCAAGGAGGCCAGTGGTGGCGCTGGTGGGAGACGGCAGCGCTCTCTTCGGCCTTCAAGCGCTGTGGACAGCGGCCCGATACCAGATACCGGCCATCATAGTGGTGCTCAACAACGCGGGTTTCGCCGCTATCAAGTGGGCCTTCGCCATGTATACCGAGAGGGGCTCGCCGGAAGGAGCTGACCTGGGCTACGACCTGGGCGATGTCGATTTCCCCCAACTGGCGCAGGCTTTTGGCGTCAGCGGCCAGCGCATCGAGGATCCGGCGAAGATCGGACCTGCGCTTGAAAAGGCTATCGGGGTGGAGAAGCCTGTTCTACTCGACCTCACTCTGGACCCCAGGGACGTTGGCTACGGTATACCCAGTCTACAATAATTTGGTGATATCCCGCGACCCTGGGGCGCAGGCGATATATGAGAAGAGAAGGGGGTAACGCCCTTGAAGGTAGTTGACATTGTCGGGATTTCCGCGTTGGTGGATTATGCGGAGATGTTCAGGCAGGCCGGGGTAGATATAGACCTGGTTGTAAATCCCGCCCCGCTGGGAGCAACGGAAGACGAGATCATAGCGGCGATCGGGGATGCTGATGCCGTGGTTACGCAGACCACGTTTCAGGCTTTTCCACGGAGCCTGTTGGCTAGGCTGAGCAACGTGAAGCTGATAGCTAGTATCGGGGTTGGGTATGACAACCTGGATGTGGATGCAGCCACAGAGTTTGGTATCCTGGCCGCTAACGTGCCGGACGCCAGCATTAGAGAGGTGTCAGACCACACAATGGCCCTGATCCTGACATGCACCCGGAGGATTGTCCGGTTGAATGAGGTTGTGAAAAAGGGGGGCTGGACAGCAGTTGGCGACCCCTATATCACAGGTGAGATATGGCCCAGATTATCGAGGTTAGAGGGACAAACATTGGGGCTTATAGCCTTCGGTAGAATCGCGCAGGCTGTAGTGCCCAAGGCAAGGAGCTTTGGGTTGAGAATTATTGCCTATGACCCCCATGTATCTGCGGACGTATTTAGAAAGTTCGATGTCGAACAGGTAACTCTCGACCGGTTGTTGACCGAATCGGACATTGTTTCGGTCCATGCTCCACTGACCCCGGAAACGGACCACCTTTTAGGGTTGGAGCAGTTGAAGAAGATGAAACCAGCTGCCTGCCTCATCAACACGGGCAGGGGGGCAGTAGTCGATCATGAGGCGCTGTATATTGCTTTGAGTGAGGGCTATATCTCTATGGCAGCTGTCGATGTCACGGAGCCGGAGCCTGTCCCTGCTGATAGCCCATTGTTGACGCTTGACAATTTCATCTGTACTGCCCATTCGGCGGGCATATCCCCTCAGTCCTTTGCCGAGTTGCAACGCCGTCCCGGTGAGGAGATAATAAGGTGGGCTAAGGGGGAGTGGCCTGTCGGGTTGCTCGATCCGCGGATGAAGGAGACATATCGACAGCGGTGGGGCCAAGCCTGAGCTGTTTCACTATGTTTTCATACGGAATCCCTCTCGCTTGACGGGAGAGGCTAGAGCCTGTCCTGAGCTTGCCGATGGATGAGGGAGAATGGAGGGGAGCAATGGCCTTCAACGTAGTCGATCTTCTGGGGATGTCCGTGGTGGTTGATTACGAGGGTATGTTCAAGGAGGCCGGGGTCGGGGTAGAACTGGTGGGGAACTTCTGCTCGCTGGAAGCCACAGAGGACGAGATTATCGCTGC
>DAOUTY010000008.1 GCA_030668425.1 Chloroflexota bacterium | reverse complement strand
GTATATCGCTGAACTCCTTGCCCTGTGCGGCATATCTCTCCATCTTGGTGTGTACGCTATAGATGCTCTTTGGCCTCCCGACGACCTCTGCTTTGATGCCTGCTTTCTCAAGTTCCTCCTTGAGGATTCGGCTTACGCGGGTTATGTAACGCTCCCGGCTTACTCTACGAGCAGCGATCAGCTTGGCGATCTGATGATAGGTATCCGGCTGAAGATAGCGGAATGATAGGTCCTCTAGCTGCCACTTTATCTGCCAGATTCCCAAACGGTGGGCTAGTGGAGCGTAGATCTCCATCGTCTCCTTTGCTATTCTCTGCTGCTTTTCAGGGTCCAATGGTTTCAGAGTGCGCATGTTATGCAACCTGTCAGCCAACTTTATGAACACGACCCGGATATCCTCGGCTGTGACCATGAACATCTTGCGCAGGCTTTCGACTTGTGCTTCGCTTTCAACTACCTTATCAAGCTCTCCCTCTTGAACTTGGGAAGACATCTTATCCAGTCTGGTCATTCCCTCAACCAGCCTTCTCACCTCAGGCCCAAACCGATCCTCGATAATGGAGAAAGGGACTCCGCAATCTTCGGGTACATCGTGGAGTAAGGCAGCGGCAAGCGAGACCTCATCCATTTGAAGCTCGGCAACAATCGTTGCTGTCTCCAGGGGGTGTGAGATAAATGGATCCCCTGTTAGTCGACGCTGGTTGCCATGCGACTCAAGTGCGAACTGATAGGCATCTTCTACCAGAGCCAACTTATCCTCATGAAGATACTCTTTTGCCTTATCGATGAGGGTCGTTATATCCACGGAATCGCCTTCAATAAAACCTCCACTTTAGAGTATATTGCAAGGATTCCCTAGATGCAATCTCCTTTACAAACAACCCGCGATACTGTATTCTGCTAGGCGTTAAAGGCTTGATGCTTCGAGTAGAGGAGGGATTCTTGTATCAGGCACCACGAGGCACTTCCGATATTCTGCCTGGGGAGCAAGTATACTGGGGGTATATAAGGCAGAAAGCCTCTGCTATCTGCGCACTCTATGGATATCAGCGTATAGACACCCCTACTTTCGAGGACGCTCGACTTTTTGAGCGTAGCATTGGTGAGGAGACTGACATTGTTGAGAAGGAGATGTATACGTTTGAGGATCGGAGTGGGGACAGGTTAACGTTGCGCCCCGAGGGGACTGCGTCGGTCTGCCGTGCCTATGTGGAGCATGGTATGCACACCCTTCCCCAGCCAGTGAGACTCTATTATGATGCTGCTATCTTCAGGTATGAGCGGCCGCAGGCAGGTAGATACCGACAGCATCACCAGTTTGGAGTCGAGGCACTGGGAGATGGCGACCCTGCCCTCGACGCAGAGGTCATCGAAATGGCTTGGCAGTTTTATGTAAATTTAGGCCTGCGTGGTCTTAGCCTCAACTTGAATAGTATTGGGTGCAATAGCTGTCGCCCGGCATATCTCGATAGCCTGAGGGACTACTATTCACAACACAGGGAATCACTGTGTCCGGATTGCAAACGGCGCCTGTCAAGAAACCCGTTGCGCATTCTGGATTGCAAGAAACCTTCCTGTATCCCCTTCAGTGAGCGGGCACCAAGGAGTATAGACTACCTTTGCAGGGAGTGCGCTGAGCACTTCGATCGGCTGGAAAGGTACCTCGTGCTGCTGAATTTGCCCTACGTTGTCAATCATAGTCTGGTTCGAGGGTTGGACTACTACACCAAAACTGTATTCGAGATCGCACCGGAGGGTGAGATTGCGGCTCAGGCAACCATTGGTGCGGGGGGGAGATATGACGACCTCATCGAGCAGCTTGGTGGCAAGCCAACGCCTGCAATTGGCTTCGCCACCGGGATTGAGCGCTTAGTGCGCAATTTGAAGAAGCAAAAAGTCGCTGTTCCTGCAAATCCATCACACGCTGTGTTCATTGCATACCTCGGGCAGGATGCCAAAGATGTGGCGATGAAGCTCGCTTCCCATTTAAGGAATTCCGGACTTAGTGTAGCCCTGACCTTCGGGGATAGGAGCCTTAAGGCGCAGCTCAAGCAGGCTAACTCCACGGGTGTACAACGCGCTGTGATTATCGGTGATGATGAGGTTAGAAGCGGGGCAGTGATGCTCAGAGACATGGACAAGGGCGAGCAGGAGATGATTCCACTGGACAAAGTAGCTGAGGTGTTGAGCCAGGTTGTGGCTTGACTTGCGTTGCATTGAAAAGCATTCTGCCTGTGCTATAATTGAATAAACCTATAGTTCCCCCCGGTCGGGGGAATTTTTGTCAGGGGAACCATGCTTGAGAGACTGGACTCAATCGAAAGACGTTATGTCGAGCTGAACGAACTCATGTCACAGCCTGAAGTGGCCTCTGATTTCGATAAGCTGCAGGTTCTGGCCCGTGAGCGTGCGTCACTCCAGGAATTGGTAACCAAGTTCAGAGAGTACAAGACTGTCATTAAAAGCTTAGAGGAGACACAGACCATGCTCACCCAAGGGCTGGATGAGGAAATGGCCGGGTTAGCCAAGGATGAAGTGGAAAGTCTTCATGCTCAGAGCGACCACTTGCTTCAGGAGATCAAGCTGGCACTTATACCCCGTGACCCTGCTGACGCGAAGGATGTTATCGTCGAAATTCGAGCTGGTGCTGGGGGTAATGAGGCAGGACTTTTTGCGGCCGACCTCTTTCGAATGTATGCACGTTATGCCTCGTCCAGGGGGTGGAGGACTGAAGTCATGAGTAGCAACGAAACCGGTATCGGGGGGTTCAAGGAGATCATCTTTGAGGTCAAGGGCAGAGGCGCATATAGCAGGTTGAAATATGAGAGTGGTGTCCACCGCGTGCAGCGAGTGCCATTGACTGAGTCCTCGGGCCGTATTCATACTTCGACTGCCACTGTGGCTGTCCTGCCTGAGGCGAAGGAGGTTGAAGTGGACATCGACACCAATGATTTGAGAGTGGATACGTATCGTGCGAGTGGTGCTGGTGGCCAGCATGTCAATAAGGTAGACTCTGCTGTGCGCATCACCCATATTCCAACGGGTATGGTAGTTACGTGTCAGGACGAGCGTTCCCAGATGAAGAACAAGGTCAAGGCGATGGCAGTGCTTCGCGCCCGACTGCTTGACAAAGAGCGCCAGCGTCAGTTACAAGAGCTAACAGATAATCGCCGTTCCCAGGTAGGAACCGGCGATCGTTCGGAAAAAATTCGCACCTACAACTTCCCTCAGGGAAGAGTCTCTGATCACCGCATAGGCCTGACTCTCCATAACTTGGAGGCTGTGCTGGAAGGCGGCATCGATAATCTCATCGATGCCGTGGCCACCGCCGATCAGGCAAAGCAACTGGAGGTGCAGGTGGGATAACCCTAGGCGAGGCACTTGACCAGGGGGCACGTGCTTTAGTTGAAAACGGGATAGATGATGCCCGCCTGGAAGCTGAGGTTCTTCTGAGACATAGTTTGGCGCTCGACCGAGTTGCCCTGTATGTCGGTCTCGAAGAGAAGATAACCTCCGAGCAAGTTTGTGCCTTCTTTGCTCTCGTCAAACGCCGTATAGGTCACGAGCCAACTGCCTATATCACCGAACACAAGGAGTTCTTTGGCCTGGATTTCCACGTTGCCTCTCCTGTCCTCATACCTCGACCTGAAACTGAGATGCTGGTAGAGCAGGGTATTGAGATGGGGACCAACTTATTTGCTGACTCCTGCTTAATTGCTGATGTAGGCACTGGCTGTGGGGCTATAGCCATCGCGTTAGCCATGAATCTACAGCACGCGAGAATCTATGCTACGGACATCTCCAGCGCTGCTTTGGAGATAGCTAGGAACAATTGCCACAGACATGGCGTGGCCGACAGGGTCATTCTACTTCAGAGTGATCTGCTAGACTCTCTGCCGGAACCGGTGCATCTTATTATTGCCAATTTGCCTTATGTAAATGAGTCGGAGCTAGCCGAACTTGGTACTGAAATATCGATATTCGAGCCAGTGCTTGCTCTAAATGGCGGGGTTGACGGTCTTGTATTCATCGAAGGACTTGTCTCACAGGCGGAGAGAAATCTACTGCCAGGGGGGGCAATTCTGCTGGAGATAGGATATGACCAAGGACAAGCGGTATGCGAACTGGCGAGGATGCATTTACCCAAGAGCGAAGTTAGCGTGACGAAGGACCTAGGTGGATTGGACCGAGTTGTAAGCATCCGGACTAGTCCTTGATTGACAAGGGAACTTGGCCTGGGATCGCAGATTTCAGACTGTGGGGGCTAGAGATCGTCTCCCAGTTTCGAGGGGTGGGCTTGGCACAGCATCAGGAAATTGTCCGTGAAGGAGGCTGACGTAATCCCGTCTGCGGTCATAAGTACAGCATCTTCTTTGTTGTCCGTGTAGTATGCTGGTCTGGTTCCTACTTCGGCGAAACCGTATTTCTTATAAAGAGCCCTGGCTGCTCTGTTAGAAGCACGTACCTCGAGTGTAATGATACTGGCGTTGTGTTCCATCGCAAGCTTTATGGCTGATATAAGCAACTGCTCACCGACTCCCCGCTGACGATATGCTTCACGTACTGCTATATTGGCGAGATGAGCCTCATCGGCCATAAACCATAAGCCCGCAAATCCCAGAAGGAGCTGCCTTGGGGCTACTCCGTCTGTCCCTCCTCCGAACAAACGCCTGAAAAGGGACCTCAAGGCAGTAAGCCTTGATTCAGAAGATCGCGTATCGCAATTTGTATCCCTGAGTTCGGGGACTGGTTTTTCATCATCACACAGCTCTTCATAAGCTACAAGGTAGAAAGTCAAGCTGTTAATTGCCAGCTCCCGCATGAAGTTGGTAGCAGGCCAGGGTGGAGGAAAGGCCTCCAGTTCGATCTCGGAGGCTTGAGGGATATCCTCCAGGTCCATAGGCCTAATGGACAGATTCATCGCACCTCAGTCCTGTCGCCTGTACGTTGCTTGAGTTTCGCAAAACATTCTACCATATTGGAATGGAGCTTTCCTCAGTCTTTACTGTTTCCTTACATTCTTTACTTTATATGAATAGGTATGTGGATTATAGTCATAGTATGAGCAAGAATTTATCATGACGATTGAGATCGTCACCACTGATGATGAAAATGGTAGCCCTGTGAATGCTTGAGAAAAGCGGTGGGTTTCGATGCACCACATATATCCTACCCAATATAAGCTGCCAACCCGCATTTTCGGAACAATGACAACTAAAGTACTACGATATTGAAGCCAACTTTAGTTGGTAACTGGTAGCGCAAATCTTGACAAAGAAGGTACTAACTGGCATACTGAGACCGGGCAAATAGCCCCTTGTTTGTTGGCTGTCAAGTTTAAGAGGCACTGTGAAACCGCTTCAAGCGTTACTATCAGTTTGTGGTCACAGGACAAGTAATATCTCGGAAGATTCCCCCCGCTTATTTCCTACCAAAACTCCAGTGCTCGATCTAGAGAGTTTGCTTCCTTATGGCTTGCTCAGAGGAGCCAGGCGACACTGTCTTATGGGATTTGACGGTAGCCTGACGACATATCTCCCCCAGTATTGCAGTTGTCTCGGACTTGACAAGCCCTTGGATCTGCTGGCACTTGCGTAGAATTTTACCGAGTAAGGCTTTTGAGATAGGATTAATCAAAAGTCAGGCAAAGAAAGGAGAGGCCTGATGGCAACGGTTTTCGATCGTATTCAAGAATTGAGGGCAAGGGAAGAAAAGGAAAAGGCAGCAGGTGGCCCGAAACAGATTGAGAAGCAGCATCAGGCTGGAAAGCTGACAGCAAGGGAAAGGCTTGATCTCCTTTTTGACCCTGGCAGCTTTTGTGAGCTCGATATGTTTGTTCGTCATCGCTGTAGCGACTTCGACATGTCGGAAACCTTCATCGCTAGCGAGGGGGTAGTCACTGGCTACGGCACTGTGAATGGTCGCCCGGTATGTGCCTATTCCCAGGATTTCACCTCCAGGGGAGGAACCCTGGGAGAAATGCACGCGAAGAAGATATGCAAGGTCATGGACATGGCTATGCGAATGGGAATTCCGGTTATAGGCCTCAATGATTCCGGTGGCGCTCGCATTCAGGAGGGTGTCGATGCCCTCTCTGGATACGGAAGCATATTCTTCCGCAACTCGTGTGCTTCGGGGGTTATCCCCCAGATCTCAGCGATAATGGGCCCTACCGCCGGTGGGGCGGTGTATTCCCCTGCCATGACCGACTGGGTTTTCATGGTTGATAAGACCAGTTATATGTTCATCACCGGCCCAGACGTTATAAAGACAGTATCTGGGGAGGTGATTGATTTCGAGAACCTGGGTGGGGCTACAGCGCACAATACTAAGAGTGGCGTGTCCCATTTTATATGTGAGAGCGACGCTCAGGCAATAGAGAAGATTAAAGAACTCCTTAGTTACCTGCCTTTAAACAATATGGAAGATCCCCCTCTCGTCGATACCGGTGATGATCCCAACCGTACCGATATTGCTCTTGATTCCGTAGTACCGGACAGTGAACGACAAAGCTATGATATGAAAGATGTCATACGCTCTATTGTGGATAATGGCACGATTTTGGAACCACATTCGCTCTATGCGGAGAATATGATCGTCTGTTTCGCTCGCTTCAATGGGAGGACTGTGGGCATCATTGCTAACCAACCGCTGTTTATGGCCGGCAGTCTTGATGTCAATGCCGCTGATAAAGCTACTCGCTTCATCAGGTTTTGCGATTCCTTCAATATTCCATTGCTTACTATTGTCGATGTCCCTGGCTACCTTCCGGGTACTGACCAGGAGTGGTCTGGAATAATCAGGCATGGCGCCAAGCTCTTATGGTGCTATTCCGAAGCCACAGTTCCCAAAATAACCATGATCGTCCGCAAGGCTTATGGTGGTGCTTACCTGGCGATGTGTGCGAAGGAACTTGGCGCTGATATGGTCTTCGCCTGGCCCACCGCAGAGATCGCAGTCATGGGCGCAGAAGGAGCTGCCAGGATTATCCATCGCCGCGAGATCTCGGAAGCTGATGACCCTAAGGGCAAGCAGCAGGAGAAGGTTGAAGAATACCGTGATCTCTTCTACAACCCATATATTGCTGCGTCTCGAGGGCTGGTAGACGAGGTTATCATGCCGAGCGAATCTCGCCCCAAGTTAGTTGCTGCTCTGGAATTCCTGTCCACTAAACGGGAAGCCAGGCCCCCCAAGAAACACGGAAATATCCCAATGTAAAGCGGGGCGGAGATATGAGCATAATGCTTAGTCCCGAGAAAGACAGAAAAAAGGTGATTGCGGCAATAATTGCAGGTGTATCTGCATGCATCGAGGAAGAAGATAGGGCCAGAGAGGCAGTAAAACCTCGGCGAAGGGCAGCCAGGGCAGTAGCCCTGTGGCCTGTATTGGGACGGGAAGAGATAATGAGAATGCGAACTTTGTGGCAGCGAAGGATGGTCTAAGAGAAAACAAACCAGCAACGGACACGGACTCTATGTAAAGCTGAAGGAGGCCCAAGTCATGTCTGCAGATAAAAGGAGTTCTGCCCCTGAGACAAAGAAGGCGGAAACAAGCATCAAGTCAAAGAACCCGGTTAAGATTTGCGATACCACGTTTCGAGATGCACATCAATCCTCTTTTGCTACGCGGATGCGAATTGAGGATATGGAATCCATCGCACCCGAGATGAACAAGGTTGGGTTCTATGCAATGGAGGTCTGGGGTGGGGCTACGTTTGATGTCTGCACCCGTTTCTTGAACGAGGATCCCTGGGACAGGGTGCGACTCTTGAAGAAGCTCATGCCTGACACTCCGCTGCAGATGCTGCTCCGGGGGCAGAACCTGGTGGGATATCGTAACTATGCCGACGATGTGGTTAAAGAATTTGTCCATCAATCTGCTGAGGTCGGCATCGACATATTCCGTGTTTTCGATGCCCTGAATGATGAGCGCAATTTTCAGGCTTCCTTTGCAGCAATCAAAGAAACTGGTAAACACATCCAGGCCTGTCTCAGCTTCTCCCTCACCGAGAACAAACTGGGCGGGCCTGTGTACACTGTTGACTATTTCGTGAAGAAGGCCCGTATCTTTCAGGATATGGGTGCTGACAGTATTTGCATCAAAGACATGGCTGGGTTGCTCTCCCCCTACGACGCTTATGACCTAATCACGGCCCTTAAGAAAGTGCTGAGAATACCGGTGGAACTGCATAACCACTATACCAGCGGCATGGCCTCAATGACGTGTCTCAAAGCTATCGAGGCTGGTGTTGATATTATCGATACTGCCCTGGCACCGTTTGCTCTGCGTTCCTCTCAGCCAGCCATTGAGCCTATTGTAGCCGCTCTCCAGGGAACACCGAGAGATTGCGGACTTGATTTGAGTCTTCTTCTCAACTTGGGGGAGTATTTCGAGTCTATAGCCCCTAAGTATCGCAGCTACCTGGATACCAGCAAGATGGCAATTATTGATACAGGAGTGTTAATGCATCAGGTCCCTGGTGGCATGACGACCAACCTGGTGTCTCAACTCAGGGAGGCTGACGCTCTCGACAGGCTTCATGAGGTGCATGAGGAGCTTCCACGTACTCGTAAAGAACTCGGCTATCCTCCTTTGGTGACCCCGACAAGCCAGATTGTGGGCATTCAAGCCGTGCAGAATGTCCTCTTTGGCAGATACAAGATGATCTCAGGGCAAGTGAAGGATTACGTGTATGGTATGTATGGTAGGTCTCCGGCTCCCATCGACCCCGAGGTGCAGAAGCTGGTACTAAAGGGATATGAAAAAGGCGAGAAGCCGATCACCTGCCGTGCCGCCGACTTACTGGAGCCTGAGATGGAAAAGGCCAAGGAGGCTACTAAGGATATCGCCAAGGATATTGGTGACGTACTCGTCTATGCAATATATCCTCAGACTGGGATGAGGTTCCTGCGCTGGAAGTATGGGCTGGAGCCCGTGCCCGATTTGGTAAAGCCCAAAACCCTGGAGGAGGTAAAGAGAGAGGACGAGCTCATAGAGAAAGCCAAAGCAGGAAAGCTCGTAGAAAAAGTGGAGAAGGAAGTTCCTGGCAAAGGTCCGGGCATTAGAACCTTCAACGTCTTCGTCGAAGACGAATACTACAGTGTAGAAGTGGAACCAACCGGCACGGCAGCTATAACGGGACCGATTGCAAGCCCTCCTCCCCAAGCCGCGCAGACTGCACCGAAGGCAGAAGCTGCGCCTCAGCCCGTTAGGGCAAGCGCACCGGCGCCAGCGGCTGTTGGCGAAGGAGAGATCGCTGTGGCTGTCCCTATGCCAGGGACAGTAATTCGATACCAGGTGGATGTGGGAGATAAAGTCAAGGCAGGAGACATCGTGGTTATGCTCGAAGCGATGAAAATGGAGAATGCCATCCCTGCTCCTGTTGATGGTGTGATTAAAGCAGTGAACTTTGGACCGGGTGCCTCGGTCAAAAAAGGCGATGTGCTTGCCATAATCGCTAAGTAGTACACAGTTGACCACGACGCTACAATCTCGAAAGCAGCGGATGCCGTTTGCAATAAGCTAAAGGAGGAGGCAAATCATGCGTAAAAAGATCACCGTCGTTGGTGCCGGAAATGTGGGGGCTACCTGCGCCCAACGACTGGCAGAGCGTGGCTACGCTGACATCGTCCTTGTGGACATCATTGAGGGTATGCCACAAGGTAAAGCGCTGGACATCCTCGAGAGCGGACCTGTTGTTGGCTTCGATTCCAATGTTATCGGGACCAATAGCTATGCAGATACAGCAGGCTCTGACATTGCGATCATCACTTCAGGGGTCCCCCGAAAGCCTGGGATGAGCCGGGACGATCTTGTGCTCACCAATATGAAAATAGTCAAGGGGGTAACCGAGGAGTTGGTCAAGGCCTCACCCAATTGCATAATCATCGTCGTTGCCAATCCTCTGGATGCCATGGCACAGCTGGCATTCAAGGTAAGTGGTTTCCCTCGAAATCGCGTTATTGGCATGTCGGGGATCCTTGATACCGCTAGATTCAGAACTTTTCTTGCCCAGGAGCTTGGTGTCTCGGTTGAGGATGTTGCCGCTTATGTATTGGGCGGACACGGAGATACAATGATACCCTTAACCAGGATGGCTACTGTTGGTGGAGTGCCTGTAACCGAAGTCTTGCCAGAGGAGACTATCTCTAAGATTGTGGAACGTACTGTCAAGGGTGGTGGTGAGATAGTGGCACTGCTTAAGACTGGAAGTGCGTTCTATGCACCGTCTGCAGGCGTTGTCCAGATGGTCGACGCAATAATCCTGGATAAGCAGAATATCCTGCCCTGCGCTGCCTATCTCGATGGTGAGTATGGCATTAACGGCGTCTTTGTGGGCGTCCCGGCGAAGCTGGGCAAAAATGGCATGGAGCAGATCATTGAGATAAAGCTGATGCCAGAGGAGGAAGCAGCACTGAAGAAATCGGTGGATGCAGTGAGAGAGCTTATCGAAATCATGAAGATATAGCTGGTACAAATATGAAGGAAATCAAAGCGAAAGACGTCACCAGCACTGTAGCCCGGCTGTGCACAGAGGCCAATTTTTTTCTTGGGGACGATGTGCTTGCAGCCCTGCGGAAAGCGCGCGAGGAAGAGGAATCTCCAGTGGCGCGCCAGATTCTGGATCAAATACTTGAGAATTCTACTATCGCTGCCAAAGATGAGATGCCTCTATGTCAGGATTGTGGCCTTGCCATAGTCTTCATAGAGCTGGGGCAAGAGGTTCACATTTCAGGCGGTGACCTCTATCAAGCTGTGGACGAAGGTGTACGGCAGGGCTACGCTGAAGGATATTTGCGCAAATCTGCGGTCAGGCAGCCGTTTTCAGCCAGGGTCAATACCAAGGACAACACTCCTGCCATTATTCACACTGAAGTTGTGCCCGGTGATCAGTTGAAAATCACTGTCGCTCCTAAGGGCGGTGGCAGCGAAAACATGAGCCGTTTCACGGTGCTTAAGCCCGCCCAGGGACGGCAGGGGGTAGTCGATTTTGTAGTGAGTGCTGTAGAAGAAGCAGGTAGCAATCCCTGTCCCCCGACGATTGTAGGCGTGGGCATCGGTGGTAGCGCTGAGAAGGCGATGATTTTGGCCAAGAAGGCGCTGCTACGCACAGTGGGCGAACCGTCCCCAGACCCGGAGGTTGCTGAACTGGAGAAAGAGTTGCTGCAGCGAATTAACGCAACTGGTGTTGGAGCGGGTGGGGTGGGGGGTAGGATTACCTCACTGGCAGTCCATGTTGAAACCTTCCCTGCCCACATAGCCAGCCTGCCGGTGGCGGTTAATCTTCAGTGCCATAGTGCACGCCACAAAGAAGCTGTGCTTTGAAGTTGAGCACAACAGCGATTGGCGATCCAGCGATTGGAGAATGGTTCTATGGAAGCCGTTCATGATGTAGTAATCCTCGGTTCTGGTCTGGCAGGACTGCGAGCGACAGTTGAGGCTGCCCGGGTAAGCAATGATGAGCTAGATATAGCTATAGTTTCGAGGGTTCAGCTAATGCGCTCGCATTCCGTCTGTGCCGAGGGTGGCACTGCGGCGGTCATGTACCCGGACGAAGGCGACAGCTTGGAGCTTCATGCCTGGGACACAGTGAGGGGGAGCGATTTCCTGGCTGATCAGGACGTGGTATCGCTTTTCGTGGAAGAGTCCCCAAAGGAAATCCGCCAGCTTGACCACTGGGGTATTCCCTGGTCAAGGCGCCCCGACGGCCGAATAAACCAGAGACCATTTGGTGGGCATAGCTTCGATAGGGCCACCTTTGCCGAGGACAAGACAGGCTTCTTCGAAATGCACACTCTGTACGATAGACTTCAGAAACACGCGCGTGTTACACGGTATGATGAGTGCTATGTTACTTCAATCTTGGTAGAAAACGGTGTTTTTCAAGGTTTAACGGTCTGGGATCTCACCAGTGGTGAGTTCTTCTTGATAAGAGGCAAAGCTCTGGTCATAGCTGCTGGTGGAGCCTGTCGCATGTTTGCATTTACCACCTACTCTCTCTCAGCTACCGGCGATGGTATGGCTATGGCCTACAGGGCTGGCTTGCCACTCAAAGATATGGAATTTGTGCAGTTTCACCCTACCGGGTTGGTACCGTCAGGTATCTTGATAACTGAAGGGGCGCGGGGAGAGGGTGGATACCTTTTAAACAACAAGGGCGAGCGGTTTATGGAGAAGTATGCGCCCACCAAGATGGAAACCGCGCCCAGAGACATTGTATCACGTTCGGAAGTAACCGAGATTCTGGAGGGCAGGGGTTTTTCTAGACCGGATGGACTCGACTATGTGCATATCGATTTGCGCCATCTAGGCGCTGACAAGATAAATGAGCGATTGCCGCTGATCAGAGAGGTGGCCATAAAATTTGCCTTCATCGATCCTATTGAGCAGCCCATACCGATTAGGCCGGCGGCCCACTATTGTATGGGGGGCATTCACACCGATATCCATGGAGCGACGCCGGTAGAGGGGGTTTGGGCAGCGGGAGAGGTCTCCTGTATGTCATTGCACGGGGCAAACCGATTAGGCTCCAATTCTACAGCGGAGTGTCTGGTCTGGGGTAAGATCACCGGGGAGAAGGCAGCCCGTTATGTCATGGGACAGAAGTCCTTGGCTCCTATTCCCGAGCAGAAAGTACAGGAAGAAGAGAAGCGACTGTTCGAGCAGGTTGGACATGGCGACGGAAGCGAAGATGTCTTTGTCATTCGAACAGAATTGCAACAGATGATGGACAAAAACGTGGCCGTCTACCGCAATGGCCCGGATATGGAAGTAGCCCTGGACAAGATCAGGGAACTCAAGAAGAGACTTGAACATGTAAAGGTTGTTGACACCAGTCGGATATACAATACGAACCTTATGGCTGTCCTCGAAACAACCAACTTAATTGATCTGGCGGAGATTATCGTGCTTGGAGCCCTGACTCGCACTGAATCCAGGGGGGCGCATTCGAGGACTGACTTTCCCAACCGAGACGATGTGAACTGGGGTAAGCATACCTTGGCTTACTACACTCCTGGTCAGGAGCACCGTTTCGACTATATCCCGGCAAACATCACTATGTGGCAGCCGGTAGAGAGGAAATACTGATGGAGACCGAGGTAGCAAGCAGCGAAAAGCCTCACTTGCCGAATCGTCTGGGCGTCAAAGGCTGGGTGTGGGCAGGTCGCTATACCTTGGAGAGATACCTCTACACCCTGCACAGATTGACCGGGCTTGGCTTGCTATTATATGTTGCTTTGCATCTGGGAGCGAATGGATTTCGTTTGGGAGGTGAAGAAAGCTGGACGAGCGCCATAGACTTCCTTACGAACCCTTTCGGCAGAGTGGTTGAGTATCTGGTAATGGCAGCCTTTGCTTTCCACGCTCTAAATGGGGGCAGGCTCATATTGCAGCATTTGGGATACACCCTGGGGAAGCCTAAGCCCCCCATATATCCTTACGTTGATTCGATGCGGCGCAGACGCCCGCTTACCTGGGTAATGTTGGCTGTGATAGTAGCTCTTGCGATATATATTCTAGTTGAGTTTGTTACATAGGAGCCTGGCATGAAAGAGACTCGGCTGAAGATTCTGCAATATATAACAGGTATCGGGCTTTTCTTCTTCGCGGGTACGCATCTTATTGTGTCACATCTCAGCAGCGGTGAGCCCGCTAGCTGGGAATCGGTTTCTGATAGAGCAGCCAGTGCTGGTTGGCTTACCCTCTATCTGCTCCTCTTGACCTTTGGTCTCTACCACGGCCTCCACGGATTGAGGACGATTATTCTAGAATTTTCCTTCCCCAACTATGCGGTTAGAGTCTTGGATTGGGCTTTAGTGGTCATCGGGATAGCGATTTTTGGATATGCCGCGTATATTCCCATAAGTGCTTTTTGAACAGATGAATATGCCGGGCGCTAAGGAGCGATGTATGCAGGAATTAACCTTCAAAGTTCAAAGGTACACCCCTGGGCAAGATAAGGAACCTTATCTACAGGAGTTTACCATTCCCTTCACAGAGGGCATGACGGTGCTGGATGGCCTTATCTACATAAAGGAGAAGGTAGATAACACGCTCTCTTTTCGCAGTTCGTGTCGCATGGGAATTTGCGGTTCCTGTGGCGTGCTTGTCAACAATTTCCCTATGCTAGCCTGTCACACCCCTGTCGAGGAATTGAAAACGGATAGAATCGAAGTCAAGTCATTACCCAACTTCCCGATAATCAGGGACCTTGTGGCCAGTCTCGATCTCCTCTTTGAGAAGCATAAGTCGATAAAGCCCTACATAATAAGTTCGGATATCAGAGAGGCTGAGGAACCAACAGCTGAGTACGTTCAATCTCGCGAAGAACTGGAATCGTATGTGCAATTTGCATACTGCGTGAAATGTGGTCTATGCATGGCAGCCTGTCCTACTGTAGCTACGGATGCTCTCTTTCTGGGTCCCCAGCCACTGGGGCAGGTTTACAGGTATTGTACAGACCGCAGGGATATGGGAGCCAAAGAAAGGTTTCACGAGGCCGATTCGCCTCATGGCGTCTGGCTTTGTCACCTCGCGGGGGCTTGCTCAGAGGCATGTCCCAAGGGAGTTGACCCCGCGCTGGCTATACAACTTCTCAAGAGAGCTATGGTGTTCGACAGCATGCGGTTGGCGAAGAAAAGACAACCTGTTACTTTGGCTCACCTCCCGGTCGAGAGCAAGCCTAAGATAGAAGTGCCGGAGTTTACTGTAAAATAGCTGTTGTACGGAGCCGAAGTTTTGTTGGGCCGGAGGACGTAATGCAGAAGATAATCTCACCAATAAGCGATGATGTTATAGAGAATCTCAGGGCTGGGGATCAAGTCCTGATCAGCGGTGTTATATACGTGGGCAGGGATTCAGCACATAAGCGTTTGATCGAAACTCTCGATAGGGGAGGTGAGTTGCCCTTTGATATCAGGGGGCAGACGATTTACTATATGGGTCCTTCGCCAACAAAACCGGGGCACGTGATCGGCTCCGCGGGGCCGACGACTAGTGGTCGAATGGATGCTTATACACCGCGTCTGCTATCTATCGGACTTAAGGCGATGATTGGCAAGGGCTTGCGGTCTGATGCAGTGAAGGAAGCAATAAAAGAATACAAGGCAGTGTATTTCGCGGCAGTGGGCGGGGCAGCAGCGCTGATAGCCAAGAGCATCACCAAATCAGATATTGTTGCTTACGAAGAGCTTGGCCCCGAAGCTATCTTGCGGCTTGAGGTAAAAGATTTTCCTGCTGTAGTGATAAACGACATGCATGGCGGTGACCTGTATCAGGAAGGTAAGGCAAAATACAAGATTCAGCCAGGTGCGGCGAGTTAGTGAATTTAGCCGAAGGGAACAAGATAGAAGTCGATCTGGACTGGAACGACGATGGCGTTGTCCCGCCGAAAGTGACCCCTGACCTCGTATTCCTGTTTGACAGGATGATCGAGGCTACCATAGAGAAAATAGATCCTACGAAGGGTGATAGAGTACTTGATATCGGATGTGGCCGGGCCGTGGACACGATACAACTAGCTCAGAAGGGCGGAAAGCCCGTTGGCCTGGAACCGTCAAAGACAATGCTTGGTCACAGCAAGAAATGTGTTGCGGATAGCGGCACTTGCGTTGACTTGGTCCAGGGGATAGCGGAGAACCTGCCTTTTGGAGCAGACTGTTTCGATTGGATTATGTGCAAGGGTGCTCTGGATCATTTCCCCGATCCCTACAAGACCATGCAAGAGATATCTCGCGTCCTCAAACCTGAGGGGAAGGCAGTTATCTCTATCGCCAACTTCGAGAGCCTGGGCCATCGACTTGGGAGAAGGGTACACTATTTGACCAAGCTCATCTCACGAAAAGACCAGGACAAGAGACAGGCATGGGAAACTCCCCCTGATCACATCTATAGGTTCGACTATCCTCTAATCAAGCAGGTGGTAAGCTCTCATCTTGACATCGAGGAAGCTTCGGGCATTTGTTTGCTTTGGGGAGCACCAATGTGGGACAGGATTACTTCTACTATGCCCAAGGGGATGGCGTTCTTTGTTATGGGCGTTCTTGATAAAGTGGCTCGACGCTTCCCCAGTGTGAGCGATGTCGTGTTAGTTAAGTGCTGCCAGAAACCTGCGCAGTCCTAAAAAGGGAAATATGAAGACTCTGCTAATAAATCCTCCGTATCCTTTCCAGGAATTCCCAATCATACCTATGGGTCTGCTCTATCTCGCTGCGATACTGGAACAAAATGACTATGAAGTGGATGTTTTGGATCTTCTGGTATCCAGATATACGAAGGATAAGATAAGGCGCAAACTCGAACAGTATCAACCTGATATCGTCGGCGTAACTTCAGTGACGATGAATTATCATACCGCATCAGATATCCTCAAACACTGCAAGTCTGTGAATCCGGATGTTGTCACGGTCATAGGTGGCCCTCATGTCACCTTTGCTCCTGTGGAAACACTTAACGAGGCGCCTTGGATAGACATTGTGGTGATGGGCGAGGGTGAGCAAACCTTAGTGGATATCGTGAGCGGCAAGAAGCTCGATTATATAGACGGAATAGCCTTCAGATCGGATGGCGTGAAGGTTACGGCTCAGCGCGCTTTGATCGAAAACCTCGATGAACTCCCCTTGCCGGCGAGACATCTCTTCCCTACGTCGCGGTACCATGCGCTGGCATCGCACTGTAGTCTTATCACTGGCAGGGGTTGTCCTTTCAATTGCATCTTTTGTGTGGGCTCTAAGATGGGTGGCAGAAGAGCCAGATTTCGAGATCCTAAGCTGGTGGTTGATGAGATAGAGCAGGGTTTGGCCCTGGGATTCAGAGAGGTGAACTTGGAAGATGATCTGTTCACGCTCAACCATAAGCATCTCCACGCTATCTGCGACGAGATTATCGCGAGAGGACTGAAGTTTAAGTGGAGCGTTTTTGCCCGGGTCGATACTGTGAATCCAGCAGTGCTCCAGAAGTTGAAACTCGCAGGCTGCGATTGGCTTTGCTACGGGATCGAAAGTGGGAACCAGCAGATTTTAGACATAGTTAAGAAGAAAATCACATTAGACAAGATCAGAGAGAGTGTGAAGATGGCGAAGGACGCCGGAGTCAATGTCTTGGCCTCTTTTATTCTGGGGCTGCCCGGTGAGACCAAGGAAACACTGCTTCAAACAATGGAGTTTGCTCAGGAACTGGATACCTATTACGGATTCCACGTACTGGCCCCCTTCCCGGGAACCGAAGTGCGCGAGAAGGCTGATGAATATGGGCTTGAGATACTGACAAGTGATTGGGCGAAGTATGATGCCAACAGGCCGGTCAGCCGGACAAAGGGCGCCAGTCCAGAGGATATAACAGATGCCCTCCACAAGTACTATAGAGGGCTGAGGATTGTCCCGGATGAGCCTGAAGAAAGCAAGGGAGATCGAGTGGAGCCGGCGAAGCCACAAAGGCGAAGCCCATTAGCATGGGCCCTCTTAAGTGGCGACGTAATCGAAAGCCTGGGAGGAATTGAGCATAGACAGGGGCCGGTGGAGGATTTGGCAGATAGGATAGCCAAGCTCATCCCCTATCCGCCCCAACAGATTCGGGAAAACATAACGAGTTGGGTTGAGCAAGGGCTTATGATATATGACCTCAAGGACGGGCACTTAATATGGAGGTGGGCCTAATCTAAGCGCCTGAATCTATATTAGGGGCTTTGCGGAGATAAACAACAACGCTCTTGGGAAACAGGTGGTCAAAAAAGCCTTCCAGACGGTGCCAGACTCCAGACTTACTGTCGATCTGCCAGGCCAGGAATTTGTGGTAAATCGCGGGAATAAGCGCCTTCTCGTTTCTTACACCGAAAATACAGCGTAGCAGCCAGTAGATGGAATGAAACGCATGCTTGTGTCGGACGGCATACACGTTC
>DAOUTY010000124.1 GCA_030668425.1 Chloroflexota bacterium | reverse complement strand
CCTCGTACCTCACCTCGGAGGCTTCGATCTCCTGGTAAGTCTCCCTCATGTCAACGAGGTAGGATACGAAGCTCTCGCCTTTCAGGGGATTATAGCTGGCGCCCATCGCGCGGTGCTTTCCGTCTTCATGCTGGCCGTAGCGGGCCACCGCCCAGTCCTTCTCTGGAAGCGGTCCGAACTCCAGAGTCTTTAACTCGAGGGGCTCGACTACATGACCCATGAGGCCATCGCTCAGCACCACTACCGGGTTGCGGTACTTATCCGCAAGATAAAAGGCAAGTTGCATCAGGTCGTGGGTCTCCTGCACCGAGGCTGGAGCGAGAACAATGGTCCTGTAGCCACCACCACCACCACCCCTGGTAGCGGAGTTGTAATCCTGCTGACTATGCGTAAGCCGCTGGACACCAGGCCCTACCCTCTGTACAAGGACTACCACGGAGGGAAAACGAGCAGCAGCGAGGTTCGACATGCCCTCCTGCATTAACCCCCAGCCCGGGCTCGATGTAGAGGTCATGGCTCGAACCCCGGTGGCAGCAGCGCCGAAGAGCATGTTTATCGTTGCAGTCTCGCATTGAGATTGGAGGAAGATTCCACCCCTCTTGGGCATCTCGCGAGAGAGGAACTCTATTATCTCGTTCTGGGGTGTTATGGGATAGCCGAAAAAGCACTTACAGCCGGCGCTGAGCGCCCCCCAACCCACAGCCTCGTTTCCTTCAGCAAGAATCCTCTCTGCCATCAATACACTCCCTCATCCCTTAGTTTGGCCAAATCATCCCATGTATAGCCGCATAGCTCCATCAGCACCTCTTCGGTGTGCTGACCAAGCTCGTTAGCAAGCCTCTCTATTTTGCCCGGCGTCTCACTCAGCTTCACCGGTATCCCCGGCACCTTAACCTTCCCATGAATGGGATCGTCTATTTCCACGACGTACTCGTTGGCTATGACCTGAGGGTCAACCGCCAGGTCGGCAAAATCGTTAACAGGCGCTGCCGGAATCTCAGCCTCATCCAGCGCCTTCAGCCATTCATTTCTGGGCTTGCTGCGGATGATCTCCAGCAACCTGGGCTTGAGCTCATCGAAGTTCTGCCCTCTAATTGT
The DNA here is from genome assembly GCA_030668425.1 of Chloroflexota bacterium. Classification (GTDB taxonomy): domain Bacteria; phylum Chloroflexota; class Dehalococcoidia; order SZUA-161; family SZUA-161; genus DAOUTY01. The sequence continues at coordinate 4,617 of DAOUTY010000124.1, read as the reverse complement.
CTGGTTTTCAAACTTTGGATCCTTCTCTAGCTCCTCAATGCCGAAGACCTTACAGAACTGAGGCCAGAACCTGTCCGCCTGCAGGGCAGCGACGGCGAACCATTTGCCGTCCCTGTCCTGATAAACGTAATACAGCGGATTTCGAGCGGCCGCCATGACCGATCCCGGAGGGACGATACCCATCATGAAATACATTTGGAACTGGAGACGGCCCATTTCGATCTGGCCTCCCAGCAGTGAGGCATCCACCCTCTGGCCAATGCCAAAGCGCTCACGGGCGATGATGGCCAGCAATACCCCATAGGCTGTCATGACGCCACCGACCTCATCGGCGAAGCCAGCGCCGATGGGCGTTGGCACCAGGTCTTCCGATTGAGTAATGCTCCATATACCTCCCCTCGCCTGCCCCGCGAAGTCGGCGGACATCTTGTTGGCATCCGGGCCCTTGGGGCCGAAGCTCGAACTCAGGGCATAGATGAGCTTGGGGTTGTATTTCTTCAGAGTCTCGTAATCCAACTTCAATCTCTTGGCAGCGCTCTCGCGATAGTTAGTCACGAAAACGTCCGATTTCTCCACCAGTTTGTATAAGACCTCTCTCGCCTTATCCTTTGCCAGATCCAGCACGATTCCTTTCTTGCCCCGATTCTGGTTCTGGTAGTAGAAATTCAGCGGCAATTCCGCTCCATACATTCTTAGCAGCCCTCGACCGGGTTCACCTTCGGGGGGCTCTATCTTGATTACCTCGGCACCCATGTCAGCCAGCAGCGCGGCAGCGATCGGCCCCTGCTGCCATGCCGTCCAATCCAGCACCCTGATACCTTCCAGCGGCTTTGTCATTTGTGCCTCCACATCAGGTTTGTTTGAGCAGCAATCCTCCAGCGCTATCCTGCCGACCCCTTGTAGGCGCCCACCATTTCCATGAAGGTATCTATGCGGTTCTTGGTCTCCGCCTCCGAATAGGTACCCAGGTCGACAATATCGCTTTCCATGAACATTACAGGCATTTTGGGATAATGTTCCCGGATCACGTTTCTCACCAGAATCTGCCCCATGGTGGATGCCCTGCAGGAGCGCGTGATATGCATCACCACCCCATCAATGCTGAAGTCCTCGATCCGCTCCAGATGCGCCTGGGCCAACGGTGGTACTCCGCCAGCCTGCTGGCCTCGCCACTGCAAAGCGCTGTTCCGTTCGAAAGCCCGTTCGGCAATAAGCTGTACCGGGTCGGTGACATCTGGTGGTATCTCAAAGGACTCAGGGACCATGTAGGCTGTCTCGGCGGCGAAGACCGCCCCGAAATTAAGGAAATAGTCCAGTATGCTCATTGTGTGCCAGGGAGGCAGCCCGACGCCCCACAGCAGGCGATACTTCTCGTCATCGATCACCCCTATCCCGTTATCCACCCTCTCCTTGAGTTCCTGGTAAAGTCCTTTATAGAAATCCAGTGTAAACGAATCGGTGAGCATCATATGATGAGGTACAAACAGGACGAAGTGGTCCTGAGTTGACATGGGACAGGGGATGGCCCTCCTTAGCTCGTAGGCCTCGCGCCACCACCATCGGGTCTCCTCCACCTGCCTTACAATCGCCATCAGGCGATCGTAGTCCATCTTAGTGCCCGTCTGCTCTTCCAGAAAGGCGATCAGCCCCCTCAATTCCTCAGCCATGTAGCGAACTGAGTGCTCCTTTATGGCTTCCATATCAGCATCGCTGGGAGGCATGAGAACGTCAATGTTGTAGATTGGGGTATCTTTATAACGTCCCAGAGCTTGAAACCACTTCCAGCGCGGGTCACAACCCATGCTGCACCCCAGAAGCATGTCCGGCTCAGGCATTCCACCATCCGGGGCATCGGGGGGCATTTCTCCCAGTTCGTGTCGTAAAGCATCGAAGCCTATGCCTACTTGAGCATAGCCGCAGAGCAGGTCGGAATACCCCTCGGCACGCGCCTTCTCCATATAGGGCTCAGCTTGGCGCTTGACAGCGCAGAGCCCGGCGTAGTTCTCGGTATATACCTGCACAATATCCATTGCTTCCAGAATTTCCTCATAGTTGCACATGACCATGCAATAGGCGACTTTGCGCTTCTCTTCCTTGGCCTGCTGTGCCTGCTGGTACATGCGCTTAACCACGGTGCGAATCTTCCCCGCAGACTCCGTAGATTTGCGAGAACTGGTCTTTTCCTTCGCCTCTTGTGCCATGCCCTCTACTCCTCTTTTCCCGCCTCGATAGTCTCCAAAAAAGCCTCGATTCTGGTCTTCCACTGCCCCAGCGGGGGCATAATATAGTCATCCTCCAGATAAAGCACCGGTAGTCCTAAACTTTCCAGATAGCCCTTGATCTCGGGGGCATCAAGCTGGTAGGTATCACAGTAGCGGATGGCGTAGAGCAAGGCACCCTGGATGCTCCAATCACGGACGTAGTCCCCCAGATAGCTGAAGCGTTCGGGAACCTTTCCCTCCCGGTAGGTGCAGGGACAGGTGATCCCACCCAGGTAGCGTGCCGCCAGCCCGCTGACCGCTCCCTTTGCGTGGTCCACATCCTCCCAGAAGGAACGGCTGCCGGTACACAGGTCATCCATGACCACACTGGCCCCGCAGTCCTCTACCAGGCGAATCATGGCCACATCGTCCACCTCGCTGCCTACAACGAGCAGCCGGTGCCTGCCATCAGAGCTTGGCTTTCGGCCGCGCACCTCAGCGATGATATCCTCCAGAAGATCGTTGAATTCCTGAACCGGGATGGTCATACCCGCTACCAGCACCCGGGTAATTTCGGTGCCGGAGATGAGCGGCGGCTCCTGTTTTCTCAGCTCATAGAGCTCCCGAAGGAGAGCGCGGCAGCGGTTATGGAGGCCAATGGCCCTAACAAGGTCCTCCTCAGAGGCTGAGCGCCCGACAAAACGCTCCAGGCTATGCTGGAAATCCTCCAACTCCTTCTGGAAGTACTCAAAGGAGGCCCGATGTGTCATATGGGGAACAGTTATGCAGTGGCTGTAGGGCGGCTTCATGTGGTACTTCCAGATATCGTATATGCGGTGCATGGCATCGCAGGTGTGGGGAATGACCACGCCGGAGAGGAAATCGTATTCTCCGCCCATCGCCAGGTCAAAACAACTGCGCACATAGGGGCACATGATGGTTTCCAGATGCTGGTCCGCCTGCTTCAGCGGCTTACCCACCCCACCCTGGATGCGGTAGGGCACCAGGTCCAGAGCTGTCATGAACTCCGCCGGGGTGTAGCAACACAAGTAGCCTACTACCTGCTTACCCTGGGCCGCCAGCTCCTTTGCCCGCAACCCCCGATTCTCATACAGCCATCTGGCCCTATCTAGCGCCCCTTCAGCCACGTTTGTCACAGGTCTCCCTCCATCTTTCACGGATAGAACATATCTCTGGCCGCCTTTTTAAGGTCAGCCCGGAAATCGGGATGAGCGATGGCGATAAGCTCATCAGCCCTCTCCCGATGGCTCTTCCCCGCCAGGCTGGCTATACCATACTCCGTTACCACGTAATCGGCAAATTGACGGGGTATGGTGACCAGGGAGCCTTCAGCCATCTGTGAGACGATAGTGGAACTGCCGCCGAAGGCAAGAGAGCGCAGCATACTGATAGCACGCCCGCCTTTAGCCATAAAAGCGCCCAGATGGAAGTCGAGCTGTCCCCCAGGCCCGTTGATCATCCGGGGGCCGAACTGCGTCTCACAGGTTATCTGACCGGTGAGGTCAATCTGAAGAATACTGTTGATAGCAACCATGTTCTCATTCTGGGCGATGACCGTGGGGTTATGAACATATTCACAGTCATACATTTCAATGAGAGGGTTATCGCTCATCCAGATGTATCCGTCCCACCCAGCACCATCCAATGCCGTAAAGATTGCTTTTCCGGGATGAAGGGTCTTTCTCTTCCCGGTAAATATCCCTTGCTTTATCAGCTCAGGCTGTCCCCAGGCCGACATCTCGGAGTGAATCCCCAGGTCTTCATACCCATCGAAGAGGCCAACCCGTGGCAACCACGTGGTCGGCCTGCCGGCGCCGATCTCGATGGTATCACCGTCCTTGATCAATTCCCTCACGTATCCAGCCATGATCTTAGCCTCGGGATAAGGCTCTTCCATCCCCATAACCCCGGTGAAAAAGTCGGGGTTCAGCACATCCATCAGCGGACCCATTAAAGAAAAGGCTCGCCCCGTGTACTCCGGCTCATGTCTATTGCTCTTCGTCAGGACCTCTATCCACTCTTGCTGCTTACTCTCATCCCTGACATTCTTGGAGACGAAGTCCTTAATCTCCTCAGCAGTTACCCGGGGGGTTGGCGCCTCGACAAAGTAATCGATCTCCGATACATGAATGAGATTGTTGCCACGGTAAGGATAGACCATGTTCTCATCCACTTCGGCGATGACTATCTTGGCACTCCTGGCATGGCTCTTCTTGTTCCACAAATGGGGCCCGAAGCTGCAGAAGCCGTTCTTATCCGGGGGGGAAACATTGGTCATGAAAACATCGATGCCCCTTCCTCCGTGTAATCGCCCCTCGTCACTCAGCTTCGGCCTGAGGGACATAAGGCACGGTATGAAGGAGGTTACCTTAGCATCATGAGAAGGGCGCCCCAT
>DAOUTY010000050.1 GCA_030668425.1 Chloroflexota bacterium | reverse complement strand
CAAGGCTGTACCCCGTCAGCTACTCCTGGACATGGACGCCGACAAGGTGAAATATCCCAGGCAATTCCTGGAGGATGCTGCCAGGAGAAAGTTGCTCGGCATTCGTTTCTCCCCGGAATACGGCGGTAGAGGGCTGGGATGGGAAGACGAGATTATTGCCCTCGAGGAGGGGGGAGTATTGCCCTTGTCCCTCGGGTGTCTCTACTCGCTGGTTAGCATCTGCGGCGAGGCTTTCCAGGTATTCGGGAGAGAGGAGCAGAAGCGGAAATATCTCCAATCAACCCTCCAGGCCAAGCTGTGCTGTGCGGAGGCGCTGACTGAGCCCCGCGGCGGCTCTGACTTCTTCGGCGCTACCACTGTGGCTCGCAGGGATGGCGGTCACTACTTCCTAACGGGGCAGAAGCGATTCGTAGTGGGTGCCGAGGGGGCGGACTACTTCCTGGTCTACGCCAAGACTGACCCTGAGGGCCCTGCTCGCGAATCGCTGAGCTTGTTTGTCGTGGAGAAGGACATGGGGGTGGAGGTGAAGCATCTTTACGGGCTGATGGGGACACGGGGAGGTGGGGCGGGGAGGATACTGTTCCGTGATGTCAAGGTTCCCGAGGAGAACATCATCGGAAGAGAAGGACAGGGCGGGGAGATCTTTTACCGGATGATGATCCCGGAGAGGATGACCAGTGCCGCTGGCAGCTTGGGCATAGCGCGTAGCGCCCTCGAGATCGCCGCGCGCTACAGCGACAAGAGGAAAGCCTTCGGCAGCAGGATCAGGGACTTTCAAGCGGTGAGCTTCAAGGTTGCTGACAGTGTTACCAAGATCGATGCTGCAAGCTCACTGGTTCACACTACGGCGATGACTATCGACAAAGGCCTCGACCGCAGGCTTGCACGGCGCATGGTCTCCGAGGCCAAGAAGTTCTGTACCGACGTTGCCTGGGAGGTGGTGAACGATGCCATGCAGATCATGGGCGGCATCGGCTACACCAGTGTGTATCCCATCGAGCGCATGCTGCGCGACACCAGGCTGGCCATGATATGGACCGGCACCAACGAGGTAATGAACCTGATAATCCAGCATGAGTACTACCGCGACCTCTTGGCCCGCGGCGACGAGAGCCGGGATGTGGAGGCTGATGCACTGGAAGCGGAGGAGGCGGAGGAGAAGGTCTACGAGTAGCCTGGGCTGCTTCTGTCTTGATCTTGGCGATTGCCCAGCGGAAATATGCAGTTTCAACGCCTTTTCACGTATTCTGCGAAATCCCTGTATGCCTCAAGAGAAGTATACTTGTACTGATAGTTGAGTTCTTCTTTTAGCTTCTCATTTGAGACGACCCAGGAATACCGCGCCATATTCAGGGCGGGGCCGGGGAACTCAGTGATAAACGAAAGCCGCAGATTCCATGCCAGCCCCGTTAGTAAATACATCAGATGGAAAGGAAGCCTTACCTGTATATTCCCCAGCAACCCCACCGTTTCGTCAGAGGTAACGGTTCCATCCGCACCAACGTTGAACGCACCCGCCGCCCCCTTTTTCAAAAGGAGATAGATAATCTCAATCAGATCATCCTCATGGACAAACTGGAAGGGTTGAGTATTTGAGGGCAGAAGCACAACCTTCTTTCTCAAGTGACGGGCAAGCGGGTCATCGAAACCTGGACCTACAACGAAAGCTGGCCGTATTATGGTAACGGCGATCTCCGGATTCGCAGTGACGAATTCCGAGAAAATGCCCTCGATCTCTTTCTTGGTCTTGCTGTAGGTAAAATCGTCGTTTCCTCTGAGCGGGCTATCCTCAGTCAGGGGGTGGTCATTGTCTGGGTGAAAGCCATACGCTGTAGCTGAGCTTGTATAGAGAAGCTGCTTCACGCCAGCTTCGGAACACGCAGAGAGGATATTCCTGGTGCCATTGACATTGACATCCTCCATCAGCTTTTCGTCATGGATCGGAGGAACGATGTACGCTGTATGAACAACCGTATCTATGTCGTGGTCTTTGAGTATATGGTCAACCGGTTCCCTCACGTCTTTCTTGTAGAAAGTGAACTTCTCCAGACTGATGGAGGGCTCTTTGATGTCGATCCCTACTATCTGTTTGACTTCTGTTTTGCCACTCAGAAGGGACAGCAATTTCCCCGCGATGTATCCGGATGCACCAGTTATGAATACTCTCTCCATGCTTCTGTCCAATCCAGTCTAGCCCCTGGCTCTCAATCCCCAGTAGGATATGGCATTGGTGAGCCTTCGAGGTACAAACCTGATCAATATGGAATGAACAAACCAGTTTATCATGCCGGGGATGTAGACTGCCTTTTCCTCCTTAAAAGCCTTTATGGCTTTACGAGCTATAACGGCAGGGTCACTGAAGCCGCTGATTTTATACCACCAGACTTTCTCGGGGAAGCCCCCGCTCTTCAGGATCGGCGTATCGGTATATGAGGGATTTAACGTGAAGATCTTCACTCCGGTTCCTTTGATCTCCTGGTTTACTGCTTCGCTCAGGCTCTGTACAAACGCTTTGGTTCCGCCGTATATGGCATGAAAAGCTGTCGGCTGGAAAGCAGCGGCTGATGCAACGTTGAGGATCCTGCCCTCTTTGGCTGCTATCATCTCCGGGAGAAAGAGCCTCATTAACTTGAAATAGGCGATCGCATTTACCTTGATCATTAACTCTTGGCGCTCAAGGGGTATCTCATGAAAGTTACCATAGGCCAGAATACCCGCATTGTTGACCAGCACATCGATCTTGCTAACAGATTTCCTGACCGCCTCATGTAGATTCTCAGGACCTTTTTCCTGGGACAGATCGATGGGGAAGGTTGCGGTTTTGACTGCGTATTTGTCCTGAAGTTGGTCAGCCCACCCCTCAAGAGTATCCTTTTCTGAGGGGTGGCATCCCAGGAAGAGATTGGAGCCCTCCTTGGCGAAACACTCCGCAAGCTCCTTGCCAATTCCCGAGGAAGCACCGGTGATCAGGACGTTTTTCCCCCTGAGATCGAATTTGCTCAATTTCGCCTTTCCCCATTTTTTGGAAATGTCTTGTGCGGATGACTGGGCAACGAGCAGGGTGGTATAGCGCAGCGAAACCCACCACTGATGCCTGTTATTATTGAAGGGTTGGGCGTTTCACGAAACGCCCAACCCTCGGTCGTTCTGCCCTTTAGCTAACCTTCTCGAGAATGTGAATGCACATGGCTGCCTCTTCGACACCTATGTTGCCGCCGCCATTCTCTGCCAGCCCGATTCGCGCGTTCTCTACCTGTCGAACTCCGGCTTCACCTCGAAGCTGAGCCGCTATCTCGTAAATCTGGGCCAGGCCTGATGCGCCTATGGGGTGCCCCCGGCACTCAAGGCCGCCGCTGGTATTCACCGGTTTACTGCCCCCGAGCTTGGTAGCGTCAGACAGTGCATAAGGCCCGCCCTCACCAACGGGACAGAATCCCATCGCCTCGGTCTGGTGTAGCTCACCGAAGGCGGTGGCATCGTGCAGTTCAGCAATGTCGATGTCATCAGGCCCAACCCCTGCCACCGCGTATGCTTCCTTGGAGAGTCGTTCACCGATGTCTATGTCATCCAGGCCCCGGTCAGCGCCCTGTCCCAGCACTGAAGCCAGTATCTTCACTGGACGCGAGTTTGCTAACTTCTTGAGGTACTTCTCCGAGCAAACGATCGCAGCAGCAGCACCATCGCCCACGGGTGCACACATGGACCGTGTTAGGGGGTAGGCAACGGGCTTATCAGCAAGGACCTCTTCTACCGACATCGGGTTCTGGTACTGTGAAAGAGGGTTCATGGAACCGTGCCAGTGGTTCTTAGAGCAGATCACCGCGAGCTGCCCCTGCGTTGAATGGAACCGGTCCATATGCCACCGCGCTGCCGTGGCATATGCGTCCATGAAGATGCTTCTACCTTCTCCGGGAGCTGTCTGGTCCTCCGGTATGTCAACCTTGAACGTCTTGCTGACCTCCATGATCATGTTGATGTGTTTCTCAAAGTTCTCCACATCCATGCAGGAGGCATAGGCACCGAGGGACAGATTCTTGTCGGGATGGCTGATTTTCTCCGAACCTGTCGCCAGCGCCACATCGTACATGCCGGCACGGATTCCTGCATAGGCAAGGTAAAGCGCTGTAGATCCGCCGGCACAGGCATTCTCCACATTGGTGACCGGTATTCTATCTATCCCCATGCCGCGCAATATCACCTGCCCGCGGATAGAGTGCTGATTGGAAAACATTCCCCAGAAGGTATTGGAAAAGAAGACAGCCTGCATGTCCTTCTTGTCTAGGCCGGCATCTTTGAGCACAAGTTCAATTGCTTCCTCGGCCATGAATCTGACAGTCTTATCCGGGTATTTGCTGAACCGGATCATACCCACGCCGATGATATATACGTTTTCTATTCCAAAACCTCCTTTAGCAGCATTACCCCGGCCGTTATAGAAAGGGAGTCATTGGAACCATCCTCGATCATACCGGCCCGTGCATCCCTGAAGAGTTTCTCTATGGGGAAATCTTTGCTCACCCCATAGCCTCCGAAGAGCTGTATAGCATCGCTGGTTACCTGGAATGCTGCTTCGGTGCAGTATACCTTTGAGGCGATGGAATACTGTACAATGGGCGGAGTTGTATTCATATTGAAAATCATGGCGCTGCGCGAAAAAGACCTGGCTGTCTCCACCTTGGTAAACATATCAAAGAGCTTCTTCTGCACCCATTGATGTTCGCAGAGGCGTTTTCCACCCTGTATCCTCTCCGTGCAATATTGGAAGGCTAGATCGTAGGCCGCCTGGGCGAGGCCAGTGAAATAGGCGCCCATGGTGGCATTGGCGTGCCCCAGAGTGAGCTCAGTCATTGCCTCATAGCTCTCGGGGTCCACGATCATGAATTCGTCGGGACAGATAGCGCCATCGAAGAAGAGTTCCCCTTGTGGTAGCTCTCTCTGTCCCAGTTTGTCGAGCGGTTTACCTCGTGATACACCTCGCTGATTGAGATCGATCAGGCAGATACCTCCACCGGAAAATCCTTTTGATGGGTCCATGTTGACGAAAAGAGCGGCATCGGACGCAATTGGCCCGTTTGAAATCCAGGCTGATTTCTGCCCATTGATAACCCAGTCGCCATTTTTCTTAACGGCCTTCACCTGCTGCGTTTCTCTGGGATCACGGAAGAACGCTGTGCCAGACATCAGGTTGTCTGACCCGTGCTGGGGCTCGGTAATGCCCCAGCAGCTCATAACACTGGCGTCTTTGCATTCAACGAATGGGATAACATACCTCTCGATCAGGTGATCTTCGCAAAGCATGGTTGCATAGAAGGCGGAGAAACAGCTGCATCCTATGGCTACAGCGAACCCCACGCTTCCGTACGCCAGCTCTTCCCAGATGATATGGACGCTGAGGGGATCGAGTCCGAGCCCACCGTATTCGTCGGAGATAAGCACGGTATGATAGTTGTTCTGGTACATCTTGGCCATGCAGTCCCAGTAAAGCGAGCCCTTCTTGACTACGTCCTCTGGCGGCAATTTGTCGAGCTCGATTGACGCGGGTCTCAAGACCTCAATGGCAAACTTATGTACCTCTTCCTTCAGGAGTTCATGTTCTTCGGTCAGCTCGAGATTGAGTTCTGTATATGGCATTGAATCCTCTCCCTGTTTACTCTGTTCTTAGATATAACCCCATCTGCTCGCAATGACATATGAAAACGATAGCCCCGGTCTCATTGCAGGAATCATCCTGCGCGGGCGAACGCAATTAGCTACTTGTAATCCTCAAACTTGTAGATTGCTCCTTCTCCGCGCTCGAACATCTCTTTCAGTTGTCGCGCCAAGGGCTTTTCAGTGAGAGTTTTGGGAAGCTCTTCGATGATCTGCAGATACGACGGGATATAGTTAGCCTCGAGGTCTTTCTTGCACATGTCGTAGATCGACTTAGGGTCAACGGTTTTCCCCTCAAATGGTTGGATAGCGGCCACAAGGTCACTCTCTCCGGGTGCGCCCGAAGCCGCCGGAACTCCGTAGACGCAAACTTCACTCACTTCGGGATGCGCTCCAATCACGGTTTCCACATAGTCGGGCTGAACAAAGTCCCCGGCGCGGCGAAGCTCTGTGCCTTTTCGGTAGTCGAAGAAATACCAGCCTTTCTCGTCCTTATGGACCATATCGCTGGTTCTCAGCCAGCCACCCTTCGTCTTCTCCTTCGACTCGTCCGGTTTGCCCAGATAATCGACCTTGGTATCTCCTCTCAGCATCCTGCAGATTAGCTCCCCTGTTTGCCCCACAGGCATTTCGTCGTCGCTCTCATCCACGACCTTCATTTCCATAACCCCGGGGACTGGCTTGCCAAAGGAACCTATCGGGCCCTGACCTAACGGCTTGTAGGCGAACCCACCCTCTACTGATCCATACCACTCGAGGATTTGGACATTGAATCTCTTTTCGAACTCTCCCCAGAGTGAGGGCGGTGTACCGGCGCTGATGACCATGCGAATCGGGTTGTCGGCATCGTCAGGTTTTTCAGGCTCGTTGTATATGCCCGCCATCATCCCGCCGAGGAGGGAGAAGGAGGTACAGCCGTATTTCCTGCAGATATCCCAGGTCCTGCTCTTGGTGAAACGGGGGCTGAACACTGCCTTGATTCCCATACTGAACGCCGGGAAAAGGGTTACAGTCTGGGCATTGCCGTGGGTAAGGGAAAGGCCGTTGTAGAGAACATCATCGTTCTGGTATTTCCACACAATCTTGTTAAGAATGTTGAACAGCCCGGTCCGGTTGTTGCGTATAGTCACGCCCTTGGGATCGCCCGTTGTCCCCGAGGTGTAGATAATCTGCATGGGATGCCGCACGTCCATTATCTGCTGCTCCACATGCTCCCAGGATGTTTTCTCGAGCGTCTCGTTGAGCGCGTGATACTTGCTGGACACAGGGATATTCTGTTCCGGCCTGTAGGCAACGGCGGTCAACTTCACTGAAGGTATGTCGTTGATGACCTCCTCGAGCTGCCCCAGGCACTCTCCGGAGACGATAACAGCCTTGGCTTTGCAGTCGTTGAGCAAGAACTTCAGCCTGTTGCCTCGCGTTCGCGGATCGACGGGAACCATAACTGTGCCAACAGTGGGGCCCGCCAGAACGGAGTAGACGAATTCGGGGTGGTTCCTCATGAAAACGGCGTAGGTATCGCCCTTACCAATATCATTGTCGGCAAAAAGCCGGGCTATCTTATTCGAATTCTCATAGAGGTCCTTATAGGTGAGCACATCCTCGCCGAGCGGTCCTTTTTCAAAGATGTATATCTCCCTATCCGGGTCTTCATCAGCCTTTATCTCGGCGAGGTGTGAAGCTATAACCTGGTTGAGATGAGCCTTACTTCCCATGGGTCGCCTCCATTACCCTAGTCCTCGTCCTCAACGGCACCAATGAACCCTCGGGTGAAGGTGGGGAATTCCTTTTTGAATATCTCATCCCAATATTCATCGGTCCAGAACTGGTGCCTGTCAAAGAAGGGGTCGTTTTTCGCGACGCTAACGCACACACTCACAGCAAAGTCGACCTCCTCTATGATGTTCAGCGCGAAGGCGGCCATGCCGAGCGTGCTGAACACGCGGCAATGCAGCCCCAGCCTCCATGCCATTGCAGCGGCGGCATCCGTGGCAATATTGACGTTTATGTTCTTGAACTGACAACTGGGACCATGTGCGGTAAGCGATTCGACCTCCTCCGCCCTGTTGAGTTCGGCGCAGGTCCTGTAGCCGCAGGCACCACAATCGTAGTTGAAATCCGATTTCCTCTTATCGCCGATGAGGAGCAGTGCGCATGGTTCCTTTACCAGCTCCATGACAAACCTGCCGTCACGCGCTGCAAGCGGTGACATGTCTCCCATCGAATAGCAGAACTCCGCGACCTCCACCATCTCTTCCTTGCCGACGCTTATGATCTTTCCCGTGTTTCTGCCATCGAATCGGAAGCTGTTGTGGGCCGCCACGACCATTAACTCAACAGCTCTGTCGAGCCCATCCTGTAGTAGATCGTTCATCTCTCTTATAGCCATTTCCCTCACTCCATTCTCTGCATCGTTCTTAGCTGTATATCGATCTGAACTGAGGCCACAGCCTCTGGATAATCCGGTCATTCATGATTGACTCATTCATCTCGGCATACTTCTTGGGGATATCCCTGAAGGGGCTCTTCTCGGTTACGGAAATTGCCACCGCCAGGGCGAAACCTGTACTCTTGGGAACAATTCTCATTCTCATCGCTGCTGCGCCGGCTGACCAGTACACGCCGTAGTCGATACCGAGACTCCTGGCCAGTGACACGATGCCATCTATGGCATAGCCGATATTATTTGCCCTGAAAACGCAGAGCGGCCCCCTGTAGGCAATTCCCGGCTCATCGGGTAGCTTCTCCTCTTGCCTGAGGTACTCACAGGTAAGCTTGCCGCACAAGTTGCAGTTGAAGTCCCCCGGGTCACCAGCACATCGCAATGATGTGACCAACAGAACCGCATTGGCATCCCTGAGCATTGCCGCATCCCTGTTGAAGAAGTCCCATCGCTCGTTTTCACCGGACATTCGCTCAATCGCCTGGCACAGGTCTTCGATGGCACATTCATCATCGATAATATGGATAGTGCACTCGCCGACGCCGCCCACCCTGGGCGACGTTGTCCCTGACGCCAGCAGGAGCCGTGCCGCTATTCTTACCGCTTCTTTTCTGTCGTCCTCGAACTGCTTTACGCTTGCTTCCTTGCTCATGAAAAACCTCCTGCACTCGGCTAAACGGGAAGCCCGTGCTTCCTGGCGATCTCGGGATAGGCGGCATATGCCGGCTTCAGCATCGGGAGAAGCTTTATGACTTTCGGCAGAGGTCCCTTTGCCTTTATGCGTCCCTTCGCCATTGCTACCGGCATGGATATTGACTGAAGCCAGAACTGGTGGCAGGTATCGCCGCTGAGTTTCATCTCTATGGTAGGCTTGAGGTCAGCGGGCCCGCAGATAACGCCGGCATCTTTGTCCAACCATATGAATCCGTCGGGATCGGTTATGGTGAACTTGATGATGATATTCGAGTCACGGTATTTCGGGCCTACTACGGGGTCGTCTGCCAGAACCCTGAACAGTGTTCCCAGGACTTCGTACATCTTTTCGCTGCTTTCAAATACTGGCACTTGGAACCCTCCTTTAATAGATATGTTGTATATGAATCTGATCGCTCAATAGTCGCGGGGATATTTGTACCGGCGCGGTATTGCTGGTCAGGACAGGTGCTGTATCCCGATTCGGTTTTGATAGCATCTGTACAAAGGTCTGCCCTTCAGCGTGAGCAGAGCAAATAGCGGTAAGCAGAACGCAACCGACAGAGCAGTCGTCAGTGTCGTGTGGTGATTTCTAACACGGTTTGTGATGATTTGTCAAGGTCTGCTCGCTTTTATGGAAAAAGAAAGCCAAGCTATTGCTGGGGTGGTTTGGCTTCACTTCGGGCTTGCTACAAAGTAGGCGGTATACTTTTTGTGGTTAGAGGGAACCTACTGTAGCTGATTAGCCTCTGCGAAATGGATGCAACAGTACACAGGAACATACAGGCGAACGGCCGTTCACGTTCTTCTCCCAGATGTGGGGCATGGTGATTGAATCCTCATGGCATGGACACAGTATCCAACAGTTAGTACCGTTTGAGCTTGTACTATCGCCGGAACTCTTCCCACTCCCTGACTCCGATATGTATCAGCGTCCCAAAAGAGGAACGCCGGCTCGCCGCTGTCCGGGAGCCTTTGACCAAGAGAGCTGACTCTTGCCTACGCTCACAAACGGGGGCTGTAAGCCGTCACTATCAATATCGTGGCCCCGACCCCTATCGGGGTCGAGCGAACGT
>DAOUTY010000088.1 GCA_030668425.1 Chloroflexota bacterium | reverse complement strand
GTGACCGTTATCCCGTTAGAGACAAGTATGTCACGTATGCCAGGTTCGGCGTTATCCCTAATCCCGTTATCATTGCGATCTTCAAACACGGCACCCTCAAACTGGGTTGGCGCAGTGCATGCAAGACCCAGAATAAGTGGGGCAATCAAAAGCGCACTGGCTATCCAGCCCACAATCCCTCTCTTCATTCCTCCTCCTCTACCGATTGCTGTTGCCAAATCCGCCTAGTTAGCCTCTTTACTTTCGGAATAAACCCTTGACCTTGTCAAAAAAGGAGGACGAGTCAAGCTTCGTCAGAAAAGCGCCCCATTCTGCTTCAGCTTTGTCCTTTCGCCCAAGGTCTTTGATTCGCTACCCCATCAGTTCCAGGACTCTCTTCTTCTAGCTGTATGCACTGTTCTAAAACCACTTGGTATTAAATGCGGGAGTAGATTTTGCCCAGTAACGGCTTCTCAACAGAGATCGCCCCCTCAGGGCACGTTTCCTGGCAGCAGTAGCAGCGAATACAGCGGTCATACTTATGGGTGGGGGGTTTAGACTCATCACCCGTGTACCAGTCGACAGCTTTGGGCTCCACAGGGCACATCCTGACACATGTTCCACAATTAGTACATTTTGCCTTGTCGATCGCCGGCCTCTCGCATATACGATTCTTGATAAAGTTACTCATTCGTCCTGCGCTGCGCGTCGTAGGTGCTCTTCGAATTGCATCGAAATCATGGATAATGAGCGGTTCTATTTTTTCACCGAGTACCTCAATATTCTCTGCATGATAAGTGCCCAGTCCTGCCTTTTCACCGGGTGCCGATGTCGTCACAACCTCGGGGGCAAGATCAATGATTCTACACGCTGTAGCATCCAGGGCGATGGGATCGCTGGAGAACAATAGAATATTCACCTTCCTGGGCTTACCACTTCTAGGCCCATTGCCCTCCATGGCTATTATGCCGTCCATAATGCAGAGACGCGGTCTAATAAGCGTATTCAAATCAACGAGCATTGTGGCGAAATCATACGGGTCTGGCAGTTTGACGTGGTATTGGCTCTTCAAGAGGCCGGGAATACATCCAAACTGATTCTTGACCGCCCCTGTAAATCTAGTTAATGGGTGAGTTTTCAGTTTCGGCAGACTTACGAGTCCATCTGAGTCCAATACACCATTGGCAATCACAAAGCTCTTGATTAATAGTGAATCGTTATGGCTTACGGCCCTTCCCTTGTCGAAATCAGCCAGTTCAATACCCAACTCATCACCGGCCTGCTTCAAACGGGCTCTTTTCATATTAAATCCAGCCATTCCAATACTTGGAGAGTCTCCATAGTATACGTTGGCTCCCATTCCCTGAAGCAATCTCCCTACGGCCTTGAACACAGCCGGATGGGTGGTCACACACTTTTCGGGATTTGAACCAATTAGTACGTTTGGTTTCATTACTATTCTTTCACCGGGTTTTACGAACAAAGACAAACCGCCAAGAAGATCTAGCCCCGCCTCGACAGCCCTTTGGACGTCTTCTTCATCGTAGGTGTCGCATTTTATAATCGCCACTTTTGATTTATTCATGTGTTCTCATCTCGTAAAGGGTCAGCTAGATAACCCACTGATATATGTAGTACCCCAGCACAGCTACGATTGCTATGAAAACGAGTAGCATCCCAATTTGAAGCAGCATACCAGCTACTATCATCTTAAGCGGGAGAAGTATTAACCTGACCAATAGCTTTATAGCGATCGCCAGCATCTTAAAGGGAAAAAGCAAGCCTTGTAGCAGCATGCTGGGATTCTACCAGCCAATGGTTGGAGAGGCAAGTGGGCGAGTGTGGAGGGAGCATTCCAAAATGATCAGTCACGTTTGAGGATAGCCTGAAGCACTACAAAGCGCCGTTGTCATCGGTGTCTTCTTCGAAAGCTTCCAATATGCAATCAGGTATCATAGATCTGTTGACCGCGACAGCATCCTCAAAACTTTCGAGAATCACCTGGCAATCCATGAGGAATGTAATTAGTGTATTCAAGTCCGGGAATCGTACTAGACCTTGAGCCGGGCCTTTTACGGTAAGGAGGATGTGATTGTCTTGATCCCTGTAGAAATCGACGTCCAAATCCATCTTTAAATCCCGGATATTACTCTAATTACCAATGCAGGCATTCTTAGAGTAGCTACAATATGGGACAATGACAATCACCTAATGTTACCTATCCATACCCTACTTTTGTACCTCTTTGCTATTTACTAAGGGGATCACCCGGAGTTCTTTGGTCTAAGGCAGTCTGAGGGCAGTCGCAAACCTGTGCCTGCAGAGTTCGAATCCAGCACGGAGCACGGCTCACCGGCACCTCCAGACTTTCCCCTCAGATAATCAGCATGGCGTCGCCGAAGCTGTAGAAACGGTAATCAAGACGCATCGCCTCCTGATAAGCCCCAAGAATACGCTCCCTGCCTGCGAATGCAGACACCAGCATAAGCAGAGTGGAGCGAGGCAAATGGAAGTTGGTGATCAAGGCATCAACCACCTGAAAGCGATGGCCGGGCACGATAAAGAGGTCTGTCCAGCCATCGAAAGCTTTCATCTCTCCTCCATTGGCCCTGGCCACATGCTCAAGCACCCTCACGACGCTGGTGCCGACACAGATCACACGCCTGCCCTCCACCCTGGCTTGATTTATCTCAGCGGCAACCTCCGGGGCTATCTTGCCGTATTCCCTATGTATGACGTGATCCTGCGGATTATCCACTTGCACCGGTCTGAAGGAATCCAACGCCAAATGAAGGGTTACAAAGGCGAAATAAACGCCCTTTTCACGCAGACGGCACATGAGTTCAGGTGTGAAGTGAAGCCCTGCTGTAGGAGCGGCTACGCTGCCCTTCTCCTGGGAATAGACTGTCTGGTATCTCTCAGAATCAGTCAACGGGATGCGGATATACGGAGGCAGAGGTACAATCCCCAGCCTCTCCAGTGCCTCCTCGTCAGAGAAGCTAACGATAGCAGTGCCGCTCTCGGTCTTTTCCAAAACGTCCGCCTGAACAACAGGGCCAGTGCCCAATTCAATCCTCGCGCCTGCTTTTAGACGACGTCCCGGCTTGGCCAGCGTCTCCCAAACCCCGCGATCCAGACGCCGCAGAAGGAGAAGCTCAACCTTCCCCCCACCGTCAACCTTGCTTCCCAACAGCCGTGCCGGGATCACACGGCTGTCATTGCACACCAAGACATCGCCAGGTTGAAGGTAATCGCATAACTCATAGAAACGGCGATGCTCCACTGCCCCATCTTTTCGAGAAAGAACCATGAGCCGAGAGTGATCGCGACACTCGGCCGCAGTCTGAGCAATGCACTCTGGCGGCAGGTGGTAATCGAAATCGCTGGTCTTCATACTAACTAGAGATTATACGCAAATAGTGCCAACGCTGTCGAGTACAACACCGAGGGAAATCCTAAACATCAATCCCGAGCAATAAGCAAATTCAAACTTGAGCATACAGCTAACAATATTCAGCAATCAGATAACACAATGCTCTGAAAGCCTATATGGCTGAACACCTGCTGGTAGCGTCGTGACTCCTGTCACGATGAAGAATTCGCTGCCACCGGAGTGGCAACGCTACGCTTTTCACACAAAACAGTGTAGACACCGCCCGCAAACGAGGCTTGCTTTTGCTTCGGAATCTTGTTATAGTTAGTACTCGCGAGAAATGGAACAAATAGAACTGTCAGCCGCCACCCGCGACATACTGGGCAAGAAGGTCAGGTTCCTGCGACGTCAAGGCCTCACCCCTGCCAACCTCTATGGTCGCAACGTCAAATCCACAGCTCTCCAAGTCGACACCACCCAGCTCAAACATACCCTGGCCAAAGCCGGAAAGAGCAGCCTGGTCGCGCTGAAGGTTGATAGCGCAAAACGCCCCAAGATGGTCATCATCCGTGATATCCAACGCGAACCCCTGACTGGTGGTCTTCTCCACGTCGATCTCTACCAGGTTAAGATGGAGGAGAGGATAAAGATCGAAGTGTCGCTGTTGTTCGTCGGGGAGGCATCGGCAATAAGAGATCGGGGAGGCATCCTGGTTCAAAACATGACCTCCGTCGAGGTCGAATGCCTGCCCGCCAATATGCCCCACAATATCGAAGTGGACCTCTCGGTGCTGAAGGAGCTTGACCAAGCTGTGCATGTAAAGGACCTCTCTGTCGATGAAGGCGTTACTATCCTGACCGACCCCGAACAGTCGATCATACAAATCGCCCGCAGCAAGGTAGAGGTTGAAATAGCAGCGGAGCTCATGGCGGCAGAGGCCGAGGCCGAGGAGGAGATGGCGGAAGCCGCCGAGACTACAGAAGCCGCCTCAGAGGAATAGAGGCCCGCAGTTCCCAACTAGGTTCCGTCACCTAGGATAGCCCCCGCAAAATCCCTTTGGCCACGTAAGAACTCCGCCGCTGGTATAGCGCGCTTCCCCTCAAGTTGAACGTTTAGCAGCCCCAAAACACCATCGCCTGTCACAACGCCAACCTCAGGGGGTTGCCCGAATTCCAGGGCTACCACCAGCCCCGGCACCACATCGCCTTCCTTATGTAAAGGAACAGCCTCATGTATCCTGAGCAACTTCCCCTGCCACCGTGTGTAACACCCCGGCCAGGGATTGAAAGCGCGCACCCGCCGCCAGAGCTCGTTTGCTGACAGCTCCCAGTCAATAGCGCCATCCTTCTTGGTAACTGTCGTTGTGTAGGTGGCCCTGCTCTCATCTTGAGGCTGCGGTGTCAAACACCCGTCAAGCCACAGGGGCAAGGTTTCCTCCAGCAGTCGCGCGCCGGCCCGGGCCAGCCTGACGGTAAGAGAGGCTGTAGTATCCTCAGGCTCGATCCCAACCACGAACTGGGAAATGGTGGGGCCGGTGTCCATTCCAGCGTCCATCAGCATGATCGTAACCCCTGTGTCCTCATCACCAGCGAGGATGGCAGCAGGTATGGGTGAGGCGCCGCGGTGGCTGGGGAGGAGTGAGGGGTGGATATTGAGGCAGCCGAAATTCGGGACATCGAGAATGCGCTGAGGCAGTATCTGCCCAAAAGCAGCGACAACGACCACATCCGGCCTGAGAGCCGCCAGCCGCTCCACCTCAGCAGGGTCTCGTAACGTCGCGGGCTGTAGAATCTCCAATCGGTGCTGCAGCGCCACCCTCTTCACGGGAGACGGAGCCATAACCCGTCCTCTGCCCTCAGGCTTATCCGGCTGGGTATAGACGGCAGCCACATCATACTCGCCCTGGACGAGCTGCTCCAGCGCGGGCACGCTGAACTCCGGTGTCCCCATAAACACTACGCGTGTGCTCATCCTCTTGCCCCCAGGTATTCTATCACAAGCGTGGAGTCTATTGACAGACACCATGCCCTGGTTTAGGATTTGTCCATCTTCTGACGGCTCAAAAGCGGGAAGAGAAATCAATCCTGGAAATAGAGTCCTGAGGTGGGAGAATGCGAGTACTGGGCGCTTTTCTGCTGGTATGTGGCTTCGTCGTTGCGATAGGCTATCTGCTCTACTGGTTCTTCAGCGCTGTCGCGGAATCCATCCCCATGCCGCTCAAGGTGGCTATCGTTGCCGCTGCGATAGGTTTGCTCCTGTTGTTCATATCCATAGGCAGGGAGAGGTATAAAGCTTCCAAGAAGGAGGAATTCAAGGAGGTAGAAAGATGATCGTTACGACAACGGACAAGATAGAAGGGAAACAGATAGTCAAGACGTTGGGCCTGGTAAGAGGAAGCACCATCAGAGCCCGGCATATCGGACACGATGTTATGGCCGGCCTGCGGAATATCGTCGGCGGCGAGATAACGGATTACACCAAGATGCTTGCCGAATCCAGGGAGCAGTCCATCCAGAGGATGGTGCAGGAAGCCGAGGGCATGGGAGCTAACGCCATAGTGGGCACCAGGTTTGTGACATCGATGGTGATGTCCGGTGCCTCCGAGCTACTCGCCTACGGGACAGCGGTGGTGATAGAGTGAAGGGGGCGAACGGGAGAGACCGCAGACAGCCCGTGGTTCTCCCTTGAGGTACAACTATAGACTTCAACTAACGATTATGCCGACTGCCATCAGTAAAGGCAGCAGCAGCGTGAGCAGCACATTGCGCCCCATGACCGGTACAAGCCCCTCTATCTGATCGTAGTACTGTCGAGCCCCCTTCACAACCACAAAGCCAAGCGGCAGCGTTAATAATCCGAACAGTGCCATATACGGCAGGACGCCAACCGCCACGGGGATGACCAGCGCCACGTAGGCAGCCACAAGCAGCACGGCATAAACATTGGAGCTTCCCTTTCTCCCTATGGCTATCGGCAGGTGACGCCGGGCTGCCTGGGAATCAGCCTCCACATCAGGGAACTGGTTCAGCAGGAGCAGGTTACTGACCAGGAAAAACGGCACAATTGAAGCCAGGCCTGCCGCCAGAGTGTACGTGCCCGTCAGAGCAAAAAAGGTGCCCATAACCATCAACGGGCCAAAGCCGAGCCCCGGAGCTATGGCACAGAGAAGTGGCGACTTGGTCAAGTAGGTCGTATAAAAGTAGATGGTAACGAGGCCCAGAGCTCCCAACGGCAGGATGGCAGCGCCATGGACATGGAAGAAGTATCCCCCAATCGCAATGATTGCGGCAACGCATGCAAGACCGAAGATATACACACTACGAGGGCTAAGCAGCCCCCCCACCAGCACCCCGCTCCCCCCGCTGAATGGCGTCCTTACCGTCTTGAAGTCCACGCCGCTCTTGTAGTCAAAGTACTCATTAAGCACGTTGACTGCTATATGGGCCAGTAGAGCGCCAATGAAGGCCAGAGCCAGATAAAGTGCGTTTATGGGATACGACTCATAAACCGCTACGGACACCCCAACAAGCACTGATATTGGCGTCAGCACCAGAAACGGCGCCCGTATCTGCATAAGCCATATTTTCACGTTCGACATAGCAACCAACCCCTCAGCCAGAAGCCTGGCACATCAGCGCCCCCGCTACACGAACCGGACGCTGAGTATTGAGAGAATGAGGAAAACTACGACAAGGACGATGGTGAAGCGAAACAGTGTCCGCTCGATGCCACGCCTGCTTCTGAACGCCGATTCCCCCGACCCGCCAAATATGCCACCCAGCCCACCTCCCCGCACCTGAGCCAAGATAACAACTATTATCATCAGAGCAATGATAATCTGAGCTAT
>DAOUTY010000219.1 GCA_030668425.1 Chloroflexota bacterium | reverse complement strand
GCCCGATTTCGGGCCAGAACTCCTCAAATCCTCCCCAGAAGAACGAGAAAACCAGGGCAATGGCCATCGCGGGGAATGTTACAACGTCCAGAATATGCTTGTGCTCCAGGTCTATGACAAAGATGACGATGAAAATGCTGGCGTAGATCAGCCCGAAGGCGAGCTCGACGGTCAGACCGTAGTGCCACGCCATCAACCCGTAGACAGCGCCGGTCGCAACCTCAACGAGAAGGACTCGAAGAGGGATTCCGGTGCCGCAGTAGCGACAGCGTCCGCGAAGCCAGAGATAGCTGATCACCGGCACAAGATCAAATGCTCTGAGGCCCTTACCGCAGTTATCGCAATGCGAACCGGGCCTGATGATGGAACCGCCACTGGGAAGACGATCACTGCACAGATTGAGGAAACTGCCTACCGAAAGGCCGAGGAGAACAAAAACAACCGGTATATAAGCTTCCATCACCTCAATTCAGATAAAAAGAGCAAATACTAGCATGTGAATTGCAAATTGCAAATATTAAAATGCAAAATGCAAATTTACTTGTTCTTCTTTGCCGTAACTACCGACTTCCCGACAATATTAGCCAACTCACTTGCTTCTTTTGCTAGTCTATCCAAGTTCGTAGCTATAGCTATATTCGTTTTCCCGATCAATCGCAACCAGTAAAGAGATTCCCGCAGTTCTTTTAACACCAACTGCAATTTATGTATAAAATCAGCACGGCTTTCGGCACCGCAAGCCTCCTCATAATTCGCACCTGCTGATGTTGCCGATCGCGCTAATTGTCCGCCTATATGTCTCCCAATCGGTGTCCTGTTCAGTCCAACAGCCAACTTAACGATGTTTGCCGCAAAATCCAGAAGCCTCTCTGAGAGCTCATTACTTTCGCTTTTCATTGCCTAATTTGCACTTTGCACTTTACACTTTGCATCTTGCACTTTGCACTTCTTTACCCTGCCTTATCACCAGTTCTCCCTCATCATCAGGCCTACGTTAGTCAGGAACTGGGCCAGAGGGAAATTCGGCGGGCATTCTATCTTCGGCTCGACCCCGACTACCTCACGCCCGGTCGTCTCCGTTATATCCATTGCCAGCTTCGGGTCCAGGGCCAGCTCCCCGCTGAGGTAGACTGCGACCTCCGGGTCGAGTTGAGCATCGCGATAGCTGCGGTTGTAATAGTCGATAGTGAAGGGCAGCTCACGCAGAATATTCTGGCAAGCATCCTCAGCACTGGGTGAAGCATCTTTCACAGGGATGCAGCGGAACAGGGCAGGGAATGATTTCTCCACAACAACCACCTCGATGGTATCCACCTCACCGTGAACGATAATACCATCCTTACAGTCCACGGCCCGAACCAGGGCAAACGGTTTCAGCTCTATGCCCTTCAAGTTTACTCCACCCGCGCGGCAGGCATCCACAACGCCAACAATGTTGCTCCTGGGGACAGCGAGGGCATAAACCTGCTGCTGTTGCTGCCCGCCGTTTTGGGACAACATCTGCCAGTATATGAAGTCAACATCCTGCGAGCCCGGCATTGCACGCCTGATCTCACGGCTAACCATTTCATTCACATTGCCTTTTTTCACTCCGGGCAGGCTGATCGTCTGTGTTGCGCTGCCCGTGCTGGGCACAGCAGCAATCACCCCACTCCTGGGGATAGCGTTCTCCTGAATCGCTTCCGCCATGACGCTACCCACCGTTTCAGGCGTGGTGATCAAGCCTTCTCTCACCATATTGCCTGTGAGCGGAACACTGTACCAGCTCTCAATCTTCTTTCCCGAGAAGATGAGCATTCTCAGAGTCATGCTCTCAATTGTAAAAGCCATTCTCCGGCGATCAAATAACCTCATCTTACTCTTCCCCCTTCGATAAGCTGCAAGCTTGAAATTCTGAGCCCTAAATCCTGTTTATCAGTGCTGGCTGATCACCACCACCGTTAACTCGGCCTGCCAGACAGCACCCGCGGAGGTGCAAGACACGTCCTGAATCCTAAGGCTGGTGAAAGCGCCTCCCTCCATATATTTGAGGAACAAGACTAGCTGGTTCAGACCGCCTGTCACGGTTACCTTAGTCTCATAGGCGGGGTAATTCTTACCACCGATATTCTCCGTGCCGATTTGCACCGGCGGCTCGACCTTGTCGAGCGTTATATGAGACTGGTACGCTCCCTCCGCCAGGAAAAGGCTCAGGTCAACAATAGGAAACGCCGAGGGAAACTCAGGTCTTCGCGCAAGCTCGGACTCCTCCGCCCGCAGCTTGTCCAGGTCGTATTGAGCACTAGTAACCACCAGGTTAACCTCAGCGGTGTTCCTCTGTGTCTCCAGACTGTCCTTTTCGTCCGTGACCTCCTGCCACTGCATCAGGAACATTATGTTAACAACCACCAATGCAACCGCGATGACGACAAAGGCAACGAGACGGATATTGCTTTTGAGCAGATCAATCATCCCGCACCTCCAGGCGCTACTTGCACGATCAATGAGTACGTCGTACCACTTAGAGAGGGCAGTGCGGCAAGAGCCAGCTTCGAGTCCCTGTCCAGCGCGCGGCCGTAGCTGGCCACGGCACTGTAGTTCGAAGCGGTGCCTTCAACCACCAGAAGGTTACCGCTCTGAGTTAGTGTGCTGATGTCCACGCCCGTTGGAACGTGAGCCCTCACCCTCTCCACAGCATCACCCCAGCTTATCCTGGATGCCACGAAAGAGTCATAGCTCTGCTTCATTGCCTTGAGGTTAGTAATTGACGTGGTCAGTGCTATGGCCTCAGGATTGCTGGACACACTTTCAATCTCCTGATTGATCGCCACTATGCGCTTCTCCAGGTCGGCTATCTCCGCATTTGTGCTGATCTTCGCCTGCACAAGGAAAGCGCACCCGGCAGCCAGTGCCACGATGACGACTATCAGCAGCAGGGTCCTCGTCTCTACGGGAGGTCGGGGACGCAGCTCTTCAGGTAGCAGATTGATTTCAATGTTCATTCTACCTTTTCTCCTCCGATCTCATAATCGCATTGATACTAAAACCTTTCTACACGCTTTGCAACCCCCTAAATCCCCCAATTTGGGGGGGATTTTAGTACTGGGTACTTTGCGATGTCATTGCGAGGCATGGAGAATGTAGGGGCTTGGTTACCAAGCCCCTACCTTATTGAAGAAAGGCGCTCGCAATAACATGGGAGATCGTTGCTC
>DAOUTY010000184.1 GCA_030668425.1 Chloroflexota bacterium | reverse complement strand
GGGCTGATCCAGGAGCGTCCTATTCGAGCCCTTCCCTCTGTCTGCTCTTCGGCGACAACGATTGTCCCTTCGGTTGCTCCCTCGCTCGCTGCCTTTCTGGCTATGTCCATGGTTGAGGATACGGTGGGATAATAGAGGAGATTACGGCCGACAAACTGGGTGTTCAGGCCTTGGAGGATTGCATCCTGTGAGAGGTCGTTTCCCATTCTTTGACTCTTGTGTTCCCTACCCATGATAGTTGGACGGAGCGGCCGTTTTCGGAGAAAACGGCCGCTCCACGATAGCCAAGCAAACTTATAAGCCGAGTTCTGTGCTTGATTTAAAGCAGTTTACGGCTGTAACCTTCATCCTGCTTCCAATCAAGCGGTGACCATCTATCTGGGATGGCAGTTACCCACCACCTCAAGCGACCAACCCGAGGACAGGCCGGGCGTCCTTGTGGTCCTCCTATTCGGTCTTGCTCCGGATGGGGTTTGCCCAGCCGACCGGTCTCCCGGCCGCTGGTGAGCTCTTACCTCACCATTTCACCCTTGGTCCGCACTAGGCGGGCCGGTATGTTTCTGTGGCACTTTCCGTAGGGTCGCCCCTCCTGGGTGTTACCCAGCATCCTGCCCGGTGGAGCTCGGACTTTCCTCCCTCTTTTGAATCAAGCTAAAAGAGAGCGGTCACCCGGCTTGCTTGACCAATACTAGTTTACTACAAAGTCAGTTGGAAACCAATATGCTTAGGGGAAGCTGCTGGCAACACTTTCCCCGATCCATTTACTGCTAATCCATGTACAATATCCGACCGCAGTTGCTACAAGTTGCTAGCTTGTGCCCCATTCTGGCTTTCTGCTGATCGGACATGGGGAGACTAATCCGGCATCCCTGGCACCTACCCTGCACCAGCTTGGCTACTGCCAAGCCTTGTTTTACGTAGCGCAATTCGTCATAGGCCTTGAGGCTGACTGAGTCTATTAGACTGCGAAGCGATTCTCGCTTTTGTGCCAGCGTGGCCAGATTAGCCTCAAGTTCTGTTTGTTCCATAGATAGTTGCTTCTGTTCCTCCTGCCAGTCTCTCTCCATCGCCTTCAACTCGCTTTGTTTCGAGGTAACATCCTGCTGAGCTGTATCTACTTTCAGCATTACAGCAAGGAGCTGCTCCTCTCGCTCTCCATGATGTCCCTTGATGAGTTCGATCTCGTGCTGCAGGCTCATGAGCTCTCGAGGATTCTTTACTGAACCATCGTAGAGCTTCTTCTCCTCGGCGGCTATCTTTGTCCCCAGTTCGTCAACACCCCATTCCGCAGTTCGCTGTTGGTGCTCCAGATCAATTTGATGTTTTAGTGCTGTATCGAGGGCGGCTCGAGCTGCCACCAGGTCATCGTCCTTCCCCAGATGGCTCCTTATTTGTGCTAGAGTTTTGGTTTTGCGCTCGATGTCGAGGTCGATTTCTTGAAGTTCGTGGAGTTGCTTTGCCTTGCTCATTCCTCTTCAGATATAACACAAAAAGCAGGTCTCGGCAACCTTTACCTACGGAAACTTCGCTTAAACCCTCTGGAGGGGTGAGGACGCTAGCCTATGGAGTTGCGCTTGATGATGGAGGGTGAGCACAGAAGTGTTGATAAAGTTCTCGAAATCAGCCCTAATTGTCGTCTGAGGGGAAGTATGTTGGAGACGCCTATCTGAATAATGCAGATAGAGGTATTTAGTTGCTTTGGCTTTTGAGGGATTTGAGGGTAAGAACGCGGGATGCCTTAGGGGACATCACTGTACTTCTCTTAGTTGCTGTGACCCTGCTGGCGTAGAATCTAATTCGTTGTTCTGAATCGTACCTTTAGCTCTGACCGTGAGATTTTAGGGAGTGATGCACGACAGGCTACGGCCGAATCTGGCTTCTTCATCCTGGTCGTGAAAACGAAGCGATTGAATGGATTGCCTCTGGTCAGGTAAAGCAGGTCTTCAAGGGCGTCATTCACGATCAACCAAATGTGAGTTATCCTACTTGGTGATGCTCTCATTGTGGTTATCTCCTTTCTCCGAACTGTCGCCTATTTTTCGGAATTGCTCCTTCACTATACATTGTTACCGGAGCAACAGGGCACAGCAATCCCATTTAGGTACTTTCTCGGATCGTACTTTAGTACGGTTTTGCGGGAACGAGGCCAAGGGTAGTGTCAAATGCCTGTCTCAGGCGATGGGGAGCATCCGGGTAGATTTTAATCTGCCGGGGAAAGTGCGGAGATTGGCAAGGGCACATGTAATTCAGGAGGTAGCGCTTAATATCAGGGTTGCTCTTCTGTGCGAACGAAGAATCGCCATAACAGGTATATCAACAGGCCTATCAGTATCATGTCAACTACGCCGAAGATGACCAGTCCGACAACCTTCCCCAAGTTTACGGATGTTGTTCCCTGGGGTGTTGGGGCAAGCGTTGGGATTGGCGCTATCGTGGGCATTGGGCCTGGTGCAACTGTTGGCGTGGGCGTAGGTTCCGGCGTTGACGTGGGCGTAGGTTCCGGCGTTGGCGTGGGAATGGGTGTAGGCGAGGGAGTGGGTGTGGGTGGAGGTGCGGTAGAGGCGGTGAGATTCAGTTCTATGTTGCTCCCAGATTCCCAAGTTGCAGTCTCTTTCGCAACGTGGTCATCGATCTTGAAATATATTTGAGTGCCGTAATTATAGAAAGCGCCTGCCGAAGGTTCTATCTTGAGGACATATGTGGAAGAGCCATATGCTGCTTCTGGTGTGGTGGTGCTATATGGGACACCTTCTATTATGGCTGTGATGACAGTGCCGTCAGGCACATCATAACCATCTACCTGCACTGCGCCATAGAAGCGGCATGGGGGCTGGGCACCCTGAGCGAAAGTCATGGCCGGTAAAAGAAAAAAGACGGCCACAACAATCGAAACTAGAATTTTCAGATTGGACATGCTGGTTGCCTCTGCACCCCTTACGTCTCTGTCCCCTCCCCATTTGCCCCTTCTTCGTCTGCCTTCTCGCCCTCTGTTTCTTCCCCCTCAGTTTTCACCGCTGATGTCTCTTCCCCCTCTGCTTTCTTCCTCTTGAACAGTGATATGATCGAAAGGAATACTTTGGTCTCCCACATCAGCACTTTTATGATAATAGGTGTGCTGAATATCTTGATCACCAGTTTGTTGCTCATCATATTGAGCATCAACCTGTCTTGCCACCTCATACTCATCTCTCCTTCTGTTTTCTCGACATCCGGCTTTTCCTCTTCTAACTTCTCTCCCTCCGGCTTTTTCTCCCCTGGTTTCTTACCCCTTGGTTCGCTGGGGCGAATGCGGTATTTCCACACTAGATATGCTGCGAACATAAAGCAGATTATCAGTATACATACACATAGCGCTATGATAACTGTGTTCCACGCATCCGTGGCTGCTTCTGTATCTGGTGAGGTTGGGGTGGGTGTTGGACCAGGGGCAACTGTTGGTATGGGCGTGGGTGTTGGTGAGGGCGTGGACGTGGGAATGGGTGTGGGCGCTGGTGTTGGTGGAGGTGGGATCGAGGCGGTGAGATCGAGTCGTGTGTTGCCTCCGAATTCCCAATTTCCTGTCTGGTCTGCGTTATAGTTGCCTATCTTGAAAGTTACTTGCGCTCCTTCGTCGTACGATATGCCGGGCAGTGGATCGAGCTTTATAACATATGTCGAACTGCCGTATATTGCTGGTGTGGTGGTGGTATATGTATCCCCTGCTATGGTGGCTGTTATCACAGTGCCGTCGGGAACTGGTGCCCCTTCTAACTGCACTGTGCCGTATAACCGGCAGGGTGGAGTTGGAGGCCCCTGAGCGGAAACTGCGACAGGTAGAATAAACAGCGCTGACAGCACTAGCAGAAAAATGAACAATCTCTGACGGAGCATGATCTTCTCCAGGTAGTTTAGCTTCGGACGCCTACGTAGTATATGATTATACCACAATAGGGCTTTGGCTAGGACATGAGATAGGGGCCAATATGCGTCGCCTCGTATCGGCCAGCTTCGTAGCTGGTTCTGAGGAGTCCTACTATTCTAAGACATCCAAATGTATTGCTCTGCTGGCGCTTATGGCACTTGAAGTGAGCTGGAAAATCGGGAGGAAAAGTTAAGATAGGTATG
>DAOUTY010000013.1 GCA_030668425.1 Chloroflexota bacterium | reverse complement strand
CATTGAGGATGTGCAGAATCTTGATAAAATCGGCGCCCAGGTGAGAAAGTTGTCCCATGATCTGCGCCGGGAGCGCATTAAACAGACCGCCAATGGTGAATATGAATGCGAGAGCAACATCTCCTGCGAAGTATGTCCCGACATCGAGGTCTGTTCTGAAATTCGCCAAATACTGGTCATCCGAAAGAGGGGCAAGTAAGCGAAGCGCGCGCGATAGCTAGAGACAGTTGTGCTTCAATTCCTCTTCCTATTGACGCGAAAGCAATATCAGCCTAGAATACCCTCTACCAATCGCTACAGATGACAGCTACCTTTCTTCAATCCAGTCAGGAGGTACACAATGTTCGGAGGCCATGGGAAGATTCTAAGGGTCAATTTGTCTGAGGGCAAAGTTTCACAAGAGGATATTCCCGAAGATCTTTTTGACAAGTTTTTGACCGGTGCAGGGCTGGCAACCCATTATCTATTTCGTGAGGTTCCCAAGGGTGCGGAGCCGCTTGGCCCTGAAAACGAGCTTATACTTATGACTGGAGCGCTGACCGGAACCATCGCTCCCAGCACGGGAAGGTTTAACTGGGTTTTCAAATCGCCACTAACCGGTATTTGGGCGCAGTCGAACTCGGCCGGTTTCTGGGGAGTGGACTTCAAGAAAACAGGGTACGACGGCATCATTTTCCAGGGCATATCACCTAAGCCTGTCTACCTGGTGATTGAGGAGGACAAAGCCGACCTCAGAGATGCGAGTTATTTGTGGGGCAAAAGTGTTCCCGAGACCACAAAGTTGATAAAAGAAGAGTTGGGCGAGAAGTTTAATGTCGATTGCATCGGAATAGCTGGTGAGAATCAGGTTAGATATGCCAGCATTATGAATGACCTCCACCGGGCAGCGGGAAGATGCGGCGGCGGCGCCGTAATGGGCTCAAAGCTACTGAAAGCTATCGCTGTATGCGGAACGAAGCCAGTCAACATAGCAAATCCCACTGCCTTTAAAGAGGTGTCAAAGAAACAGTTTGAGTTATTGGACCAGCATATGTTCAAGGTAGCACTTGAGACGTTCGGCACTAACGTTGTTATCGATTTGGTAAATGCAAGGGGCGGATTCCCTACAAGGAACTGGCAAACCTGCGTTTTCCCCGAACTTGAGGAAATAAACGCGCAAGCCCTCAGTGAGAAGGTTCTTATAGAACCGATGGGATGCTTTGCCTGTCCGCTCAGGTGTGGAAGGCGGAGTGAGATCAGGCAAGGGAAGTATAAAGGCGCCAGTGGGGAAGGACCGGAATTCGAAAGCGTGGGAACCTTGGGTGGTTCGTGCCACGTTACCGATATGGAAGCAATTACAATGGCGCACTACCTGTGCAATGACTATGGCCTGGATACAATCTCAACAGGAGCCACCATAGGTTTCGCTATTGAATGCTACGAGAAGGAAATCTTAACAAAATCAGATACAGATGGATTAGAGCTCAGATTTGGTGATCCTGACATCGTAATAGAGCTGATACATAAGATAGCCAAGAGAGAGGGGTTTGGTGATTTCCTGGCTGAGGGGACAAGAAGGATGGCCCAGAAATTAGATAAGGGAAGCGAACGATTCGCTATGAATGTTAAGGGGCTGGAGCTTCCCGCCTACGACTCCAGAGCGGTTCAAATAACCGGGCTGGCATATGCTGTCGCCAACAGGGGTGGCGACCACGTTACAGCCTATATCCAGGGCCCTACTTTTCTCGATATTCCTTTCCTGTGTATTCCAGACAGCCAAATCAAGGATTCGCTTGTTGCCGATCCCGAAGAGGTTCACATTCTAGTGGATCTGGAGAATGTCATGACCGCGCTTGATACCCTCGGAGCATGTAAGTTCATGGGATTCTGTGTAGCCTCTGATGAATGGGTGGAGTTGGTGGCACACTGTCTCGGACACGATTTCACGTACGATGATTTGATGAGGGTTGGCGAAAGGGCTTATAACCTTGCCAGGGTCTTTAATGTGAGGGAGGGAGTGACCAGAGCCGATGATACATTACCCCCCAGGCTGTTGGAGGAACCGCTGACCGAGGGTCCAGCCGCTGGCAAGGTAAATGAGAATTTACCTGCGATGTTGGACAAGTACTATGAGCTGCGAGGATGGGATAAGGCTACCGGCAAGCCTACTCCTGAGAAGCTCAAAGAGCTGGGGCTAGAAGAGTATACCGCTTGATATATAGGAGTGATGGAAAGGACTACTGATGGCGGAGAAGATAAAGGGAAGTGACAAACCCTGGCTTAAGCACTATAAGCTCGGGCCCTATACACTGAAAAAGAGTCTGGAACCATATCCCATAACACCGATGTATAAGTTCTTGGATGATTCGGCCGAAGCATATCCTGGCCAAGTTGCTGTTGAGTACTTGGGAAGGAAAATAAAGTACAGCGAACTGGAGCTTTATGTAAACAAACTAGCGAACGCACTTGCAGGGTTGGGTGTAAAGAAGGGTGACAAGGTAGCAACAATTCTTCCTAATTGCCCCCAGTTCATCATAACTGACTTCGCTGTGTCGAAAACGGGTGCCGCTCTCGTTCCCTGCAGTACGCTTCACAAGGTCCTTGACCTGGAATATGAGATAGGCGAATCAGGCGCGGAGACAGTGATTTGCTCGGACGATGCCTTCAGTCTGGTCAATTCAATAAAAGATAAAACGAAACTCAAGAACATAATAGTCACATCACCCATGGATTACTCCGCACAAGAGCCCGAGGTAAAAGAAGTGCCTGGTGCCTATCAGTTCAAAGACCTCATAGCAGAACATGAACCGAATCCCCCTCAGGTTGACATCGATCCGGTGGAGGATCTGGCCTATCTTTCCTTCACCGGGGGTGCCACTGGAGTGCCAAAAGGTGTGATGATAACCCACTACAACAGGGCTTGCAATGTTAGACAAGCCATATGGTTACTTGAACCTTTGTGGCCGGGGGTGAAAGGAAAAGCCGCTTCGCAAATAGTTGTTCCCTTGTTCCATTCGTACGGACATTTAGGCATGCAGGGCGCTATTGCCTTGGGCCTGCGGATTCTGTTGGTTTCTGACCCCAGAGACATCGACCAGACCGTCCGCCTTTTGAAAGAGAACCGCCCCATGCTGGTTTATGTTGTTCCTACTCACCTTATGAAGATAGCTGAGAGGAAAATTGGGAGACTGCCAGTCATGTTCATGTCAGGCGCAGCTCCACTTCCGAAGGAGGTCTTTGAGACGATCAAACGGGATATCATGATGCCGGTATCAGAAGGCTACGGCTTGACCGAGTGTGGCCCCTTGACTCACGCAAATCTTTCAACCTATTCCAAAATCACCGGTTTTGTTACTAAGGAGATACTGGGTATCGGTGTGCCGGTTCCTGATACCGAGGTGAAAATCGTGGATGTAGAAACAGGCGAGGAGCTTGGTGCAGGGGAAAGCGGTGAAATACTCATTCGAGGGCCACAGACGATGAAGGGATACTGGCCTACCCCTGGCAGCGGACTAGATAATGGCTGGCTGCACAGTGGTGATATCGGAAGAATGGATGAAGATGGATATTTTATCCTCGAAGACCGGATCAAGGATATGGCGAATATCTCGGGGCTCAAGGTTTATACGACGGAGGTTGATGAGGTTCTATTTAAATACCCCGGGGTGGCTATGGCCGCGGCGGTGGGAATCCCCGATCCCGAGCGCCCGGGGAGCGAGAGAATAAAGGCTTTTATAAAGCCAAAGGAAGAATACAAGGGCAAGTTGAATCCTGACGAGATTATCGCCTATTGCAAGGACAAACTCCCCTCTGTCGCAGTTCCCAAACATATCGAGTTCAGAGACGAGTTGCCCCTGACCGTAACAGAGAAAATATTCAAGAGAGCATTAAGAGAAGAGGAAATCAAGAAGATGAAGGAACAAGGAGTGCTCAAATAGAGGAAAAGGGAGAGAGAAATGATAGCTTATGCAACACCTGAATGGGTGGCAGCGGTGGGGGAGAATTACAGGGCAAACCCGGAGAACGCAACTAAGATCTTTAAGGGGATGACCATATTCCTTTCTTTTCGTATTGAGGCAGACCCAAAGTTCGGTCTGGACGAGGATATCGACTTCGGCACTCATGTGGAGGACGGAGTGCTGCAGGATGATAGCACCCTTATGAGCAAGGAGGACTCCGAAAGGAAAGCCGAGTTTATCCTCACCGCGCCGCCCAGGATTTGGAAGAGGCTCATACAAAAAGATGAGGGCTTCGTCTCATCCTTCATGACCGGGAAGATAAAGCTGGCTAAGGGCGAGGCGCCGAAGATTATAGCGCTGGCCTCAAAGAGTCCGGCCCTGGTTGATGCCTTCAACAAAGTGGATACCGAATGGCCCGATGATATGTCTCCCCAGAGGTTGGAGGAATATAAGGCTCAGGTTAAGGAATTCAGAGAGCGATTGGGGGTCTAGCACTCAGGACAGAGTGGCAGGGTGGGTTAAACGCAGCGAAACCCACCGCCTATACTAACATTCGCCTTGAGATATAAATCGATCGCCCGCAGAGTGTAGGGGCACGGCATGCCGTGCCCCTACTTGCAGCGAACGGCGTCATGGATGTCGGTTACCCCAAAAACCGAAGGGGCGTTTCGCGAAACGCCTCTTCTTGTGGTGCGCCCGTCGAACTATTAACGCCCCTGACTCGTGTCATTCCTGCGAAAGCAGGAATCCAAACCACGCCCTCAGCCAAAGGGGAACAAATCCCCTTTAGAAACCCCAGCATTTTGAATGCGTGAATGATTCATCCCCGCAGCAAGCTGCGGGTCATCCTCGAAGGCTTTTTATATAATCTTCACTGGATTGCAACGTACCAAACAGCTTTAATATCGCTTGGACTTCTATCTTCTACAGCTTTTTCCAAAGTACCTGGTGCAACCAACCGCTTCCGCGGAATTCTTGTTATAATGTAGGCAATTGTTGCCAAGGACAGATGCCGAGTAAGAAAACTGGCTGGTAGCATTACATACAACTTACGGTGCGATACATGATATATTGTAAGTTTCTCCGCCTTTATTCGTGATTTCTCCTTATCTACGATCTATGTACAAAGGAGGTTGAGATGCCAAACCAAAGCAGGCAAGAAGGCACGGAGTACGTCCTCAAGATGGCAAAGGAGCATGACGTAAAGTTCACCAGGCTCTGGTTCACAGACATCCTGGGCATCCTGAAGAGCTTCGCCATCACCACAGAAGAACTGGAAAACGCCCTCGACCATGGGATGGGCTTCGATGGCTCATCTATAGAGGGGTTTGCCCGCATCGACGAGAGCGACATGGTCGCCCTGCCTGACCCCGATACCTTCCAGCTACTACCCTGGAGACCAAGGGAGCACAACGCCGTGGCCCGAATGTTCTGCGACATTCTAAGGCCCGGCGGCGAGCCCTTCGATGGCGACCCCAGATACGTCCTGAAGAGAAACCTCAAGCGGGCAGCCGATATGGGCTACACCTTCTATGTAGGACCTGAGCTCGAGTACTTCTACTTCCGCGACTCCAAGGGAACCGAGACGCTGGATGACGGGGGCTACTTCGATATGACCCCCAGAGACACAGCCACAGACCTGAGGAGGGAAACAGTCCTCACTCTCCAGGAACTTGGTATAGGCGTCGAGTACTCCCATCACGAGGTCGCACCCAGCCAGCACGAGATAGATATGAGATATACCGACGCCCTCACCATGGCAGATAATGTCATGACCTACCGCCTTGTAGTGAAAGAAATAGCCCTGAAAAACGGCGTTTACGCGACATTCATGCCCAAACCCATGTTCGGCATCAACGGCAGCGGTATGCACGTTCACCAGTCTCTATTCAAAGAGGGGCATAACACCTTCTTCGATGCTAGTGACGAGCACCACCTCTCAAAAACTGCCAAGAGTTATGTGGCTGGCCTGCTAAAGCATGGCCCTGAAATCACATCCATCACCAATCAGTGGGTCAACTCCTACAAGCGGTTGGTTCCCGGGTACGAGGCACCGGTCTATCTTTCCTGGGCATGTCGCAACCGATCAGACCTGATCAGAGTCCCGGAGTA
Organism: Chloroflexota bacterium; assembly: GCA_030668425.1. Classification (GTDB taxonomy): domain Bacteria; phylum Chloroflexota; class Dehalococcoidia; order SZUA-161; family SZUA-161; genus DAOUTY01. The sequence continues at coordinate 9,897 of DAOUTY010000013.1, read as the reverse complement.
CCAGCCAGGCAAGGAAAAAGCTACAAGGATAGAGTTCAGATCGCCAGATCCCGCCTGCAACCCCTACCTTGCCTTCAGCGTAATGCTCGCCGCAGGACTGGACGGAATCGAGAAAGGGTATGAAGCTCCGGAGCCCGTGCAAGAGAACGTATACGAGATGAGCGATAAAGAGAGGGAAAGAAGGGGAATAGGCATGCTGCCGGGCAGCCTCATAGAGGCCATTCAACTCACTGAAAAGAGTGAGGTCGTGCGAAAAGCCCTTGGCGATCACGTCTTCGATGCTTTCATCACCAACAAAAAGATTGAATGGGATCGGTACCGGACTCACGTGTCCGAATACGAGCTCAAGAGATACCTGCCAATCTTGTAAGGCACGTAATCCTCTTGGGGATTGACAAAAGCACCCAAAAGTGGTAAACCTAGTGCAGTCCGCAACCCTGTGAGCTTGCGGACTAACAGCGCTAGTTACTATGAGCTTTCAGTCCTTATATTGCAAGTACTACGGACTAGCTGATTCTCCCGAATCGATTGATTCTATTTCTGATTCCAAGGGAATTGCCAGTCAAGCTAAGATCCAAAGGGCATTCTACGATCAGACCCGATTCCCAGTAGAGAGTTGGTTTGCGATGATGGTACCCATACGATCGCCGCTTTATCCAATTGGAGTCCTTGCACTAAACCAAAGGACTGTTGACAGTGATTATGAGCGATGCTATGCTTGGCACAACAGCGATGTTGACCTATTAACAGACGCTGCCAGCATACTCCAGCACTCCACCGGCGGAGTCAGGCGCTCTGGTTACTGGTATATGCCTAGTTTGGAAACCAACAGCGGCTCGACTCTTGCAGATAGCAGAGGTACAAACGCGAAGATGTTATTTAGATTCTCGAGAACAACCACGTCCTCTAGCACTGCTACAACAGTAAGACACTGTCATCGCCATCCTCGAGAGGAAGCCCCATATAGCGAAACACGTCTGGCAAAGGAGTATCGGCTATGAAGCAAAAACGCCTTCTTGCAATATTTGTTTTATGCTCTGCGATCTTTGGAATGTCGTTATTAGGCCCCACCACAGTTCATGCCCAACAACCCTCGCCCGCTGTCATAGAAACCTACGTCATCGAGAATATCGATGGCAGCGATGTAACCAATGGCCCATTGATGGCCGGTGCTACCTACACAGTTTATCTGGAGGTCAACATAGGCGTTGACTTGGCCAATACTACCTTGAGTCTTACCACACCTATGATAAAAGTGGAGGACGTATACTGGAGTCTTGAAAACGATTATCCGGGCATAGATACTGAGTTGTGGCAGCCAGGACGAGCTACTATCGAGTTCGATGTGGTCAAAGGCACTGCTCAACTTACATTGAAAGGGGCTGTGCCTTCAGACTACACATCTGAGAAACTGCCCAATGGTGACTATCTTCATTTCATTGAGTCCATTTCCCTGGTAAAGCTTACCCTGGGGCCGGATGACGCACTGCTAGACGAATGTTCCGCTGAGGTCAAGGATCAGGCAATAGTCGCTTACCAGCAGACGCTGACCGAGAAGACCAGCTTATTGCAAACCACTGACGCCGATCCTAAATATGAAGACCTCGCGACAGAGATACTAGCCCTCGCTGAGGAGTTCTACAGTCAGGGCTACGTCGAGAATGCAACCAGTTTACTTAATACCTTACCCGAATCTGCCTCAGATTTCCCCGTACCGGTTGAAGAGGGCTCATTCGTGATCTACATAATCATCATCGTCGTGCTCGCAGTCATAATGCTTGCTTTCCTGGCACTGTTTTTCAGGGCCAGGGCAAACAGCAGCTTCCTTCGCCAGCAAGTTGATGAAGAAGCTGGAAAATTGGATGTGCTCTCAATCAAGACATCTAAAATAGACAGACAACTCGCACGAGACATCGAGCAGATAAAGGAGCAACTCGAGAGGATCAGCGGGAGGTGACCGTATGGCTCATGTCAGAAGCTATAATTCAGCTATACAACTTATAGGCTTGGGTGGAGCAGGTGTCAACATAGTAGAAGCATTCATAAACAACCGCAGGGAACTCATACCCCTCCTCAAGAGAGAAGGAATTCGGATATCCTGCTTGGCCATTGACGTAGCGGATCACGACATCCAGAGCCTTGAGTTCTCAGCTAGAGATCTTTCAGAGCAACTCAAAGAGGAGGGCATTCCTTCCGACAAAATCTCTATCATTGCCAAGTCAGTTAAATACCCGACCACCGAAAGCATGTTCGATTTCATCAGCAAATATCCCCAGTATCTGAAGCGAGAAGGGGTTACCCCGCCCAAAGATTACCAGCCCTGGCTGGCATCATCCATGGATATACCGCCACTAGCGGGAGGAGTGGGACGGAGGAGGGCTCTTTCCAAGGCCATTTACGGTCTCAACTACCACCATTTGAGATTGTTGGATAACTACATGGACAGCTTTAAGGAACATCTGTTCACGTCCACAATCCAGCCTGTCGTTTTCGTCATTTACGGGCTGGGTGGTGGCAGCGGCAGCGGCATGGTCCTCGATTTCACCAGGCATTTAAGGAAGAGGATGGGCAGTGGAGTGCCCATAATCGGCTTGTGCATTCTCCCATGCGTTGGGGATGACCCTCCCGCCAAAGGGACCTCGGCCTACAGCGCACTCCTTGAAAACGGCCTGGCCGTTGACAAGCGTAACAACGCCAACATAATCAAACGATTTGGCAGTACTTACGAAAACCCCTTCAGCGCCTTTCTCGTCATGCCCTTGGGGCCGGCTTATAGCAAAACTGCCAGTCTGATCGATGCCAAACACATCATTGACGATGCCATCGTCGATGTTCTGTTAAACTCTCTCAGCTTTGATCTCGCCGACCTACTTAGCAACATAGGTTCGAACATCGATATGGAGGGCAAATGGCTCCATGTGCTGTCCACGCTAAGGGTAAGCTACCCTGTAACTGAGTTCATAGAGCTAACCAAGATATATCTGGATCGGCTGGATAAAGTCCGGGCACTTAGGCGTGAGAAAAAAGAGGTCTATGGGGGAACTCATGCGACAGAAACCGGTGGCGTGAACAAAATTATAGACATCTGCTACCAGGACCTGAGAGACGTCTATCGTCACCTACTGATAGAGTCAGGCAAGTACAGCGCCGACAATTTCGACGAAGTGGTAGACAGCCTGATTAACGCCGACCGTTCTGTGGAGACAGAATACATAATGCACCTGAGGGGTGTGGACGATCCCATCAAAACACAGGTCAACGAACTGGGGCGACCACTTATGGCTATAGGCCTGGACGCGCCCGAGGGGACAGTAGAGGCAATGATACGCAATCAGGCATCAATGCTCATTGCGCTCGGAGGCTGCATCTCCAAGAATTACAGAGAATTCTTGGCTGAAGTGGATGACATCCTGGATAATCTGAGGGATAGCCTGCCCAGCGCCCAGCAGTTGACCGCCAAGGAGGTGCAGCTGGTCAATGACGTTGCTGAGCTTGCGATCATGATAAGGGACTATCTCGGCAGCCTCAGGTTATACCTTGAGACCAAGAAGATGGCCGATAAGCTGCAGAAACAACTCCAAAAGAGCGAGAAGACTGAGATCCAGCAGGCTGCGTTGACAAAGGTCGAACGAATCATAAACCCCGAGCTTGTAGTTCTGTTCTCCCTGCTGTCATCAATGTTCACCCCCTTAAATATCCAACTGAAAAGCATAGATTCTCAACTGGTCAACTGCCGTCGAGTAAAGAGAGTATTGGAAGAGGAGATATCGAACCTCACATCCAGCCTCGATAACCTTGAACTCAATCGTAAAAGCAAGCAGGTTGAGCAAAGCCGTGCTGGCAGAGAGATGCACAACATCAAGCTAGGTTTTCTCTCTGGGGGCAAGAAGAAGCTCTGGGATGATAAAGGAAGGAAGTTAGACCATTCTTTGGCGTTAGTGGACGAGGATATTCGCTCAGTAAGCGACGAGTTGCGCCATGTTCAGGGTAAACTGGCCGAATATTCAAGCATAGAGAGAAGGTTCGAGGTCAATTCCGATTACCGGAAGCTGCTGACAGCCATATCCGAGACATCCGACCTCCACTATGAAAAGATGAACGAGATGGTTAAGGACAAGGGATTCTATGACCGAACTGCAGAACTAACCGAGGATGTCCAGTTGAAACTTATGCAGAGGATACTGATGGAGGATGAGGCCTCCCTGTCCAATGAGAACATCCTCAGAGAGATAATTGACAAAGATAACCTGAGAGAATACCTGTCAAGCGTACTCGGTATCTTCAGAATTCCAGGTGTAATGGGACTCACCTCGGAGTACAGGACAGACTACATCTGGTTCGCAGTGGTGTCACCCCGCGGTATCTGGGACCACGACCTGACAGCGGACGTCAGGGCCACGTTGTCTGGCTATGTGAAGGAAGATGCGTCAAGAAGTATCGCTATCAGAGAGATTGATTCTACCGATCCCTGGACAGTGAGGTTCATGGTAATCTCAGCCAAGGCAGAGCCCCAGTTCCTCGAATGTTACGGTGAGATGAAGCATATATATGAACACGCCACAGCGGAGGAGAAGGCGCTGTCACATTCATTCTTGTTGGAACATGGCGTAGACGTTGTTGCGGAAAGTGAACCCGCTGAAAATACCCCGGGGGATACTATTAAAGCTGAGCGGTGAGAGGCGTCACCATCGTATTCTCAGTGCGTAAACCGTGGGCAGAAGTAGGATGGAAACTATCTCGTCATATCTGCAAACAGAAGAGGGTTCATTTGACGAAGGGTTACTGCGCCAGCAGTGTCAGGTCGGGAGCGACGAGGAGTCATTCAGAGCCCTGCTAGGCAAAGTCACAATAGCCGCCATCTTTCTTGCATCTTCCCTGATTGTCTACTACTTGATGCCCTTTTATCCGCCGACAATGGCGGTCTTCCTAGCGCTGATACCCGCTGTCATTGCCTATCGCTGGCCTGCAGTAGCGCTGTTCTTGATGTTGCTGTTCGCAGCTCCTGCATATTCATATCAACTGGGCGTTACCATATGGATGCTTGGAATCTTGGTCTCGATAGCCGTAGTGCTTCCATTTGGCCTAAGCAGACTGCCCGGCGCATCGCTAAGCTGTGCTGTAGGCGCAGCAGCAGCCGTTCTCATGCTGACCCCCTACTTTTACCTCGCCTTACCGCTGCTCGCAGGCATTACCCTGCTCCAACTGAGAGGGTCGCTGGTTGGCGGGGCCTGGGGTCTATTCATCTTCCTGACCTTCTACATACCCTTTCTCGTCCTGGCAGATACCTCTGCTGCACAAGGCGAGACCATTCCTCTCTTTCTCTCTGTTGACTATGCCCAGCAGCCATACCTGAGTAACCTCGATCTAAGCTCACTGAAAAGTGCATTCGAAGGGCAGATTAATAACAGCTTCAATGGTTTCCCTGGCTTCCCCTCGTATTTCGTTGAGGGGTGGGGCGGTATCGCGCTGATTCTGACTATGCTGGTTGCAGTTGTAATTACTCCAGCGATTGTCAACACCGCAACCCGATTCAGGGAAACAGGCGTACTACTTCGCGGCCTAGCACCTCTTATTTTGGTACTAGCCGTCGCGCTAACGTTCCTGGTGCCCTTGCAGCTATTGGCAAAGCCCCTTGGCTATCACACAGGTTTTGCTACTTGGAACGATATTGCGCTCCTAGTTGGACTAATGCTTGCCCTGGGCGTTGCTGCTATCATCATGGAGACTTGGTTGCGCCGCCGCCACATAAAGGTGGAGCTTAGAAGCGATCTGGCTATGCTTTCTCTAGACCTTTATGAACTTCTTGACGATGCCAAGAAACGCCTGCAGCAGGTAGCCTATGTGTGCCCCAACAACAACTTGGCGGATGAGAAAGCTGCCATCGCCCAATGCGAGGAGAAGGTAGCGCTCACTCTCGAGAGCGTCAGTGCTATGGGGCTTTCGAGGCTGGAGCTAAGCTACAATGAGTTCTGCGACATGTTATCGCAACTCCCCAAGCTGCAGCTCCAATTAGAGACCAAACTATTCAACCATCTCGAAGAGTCCAGCCACACCTACAAGAGTACAGTTAATGAAGCCCTCGCCCTCGGCATCCCTGACCTCCAAGATATCATTCAGGAACTTTCGCCTTCATCGCAGGAGCGAGACTACGACAAGGCCCTTATGGAACAAGAAAGGTTGAATAAAGCCTTTGAAGAACTCGCAGACAAGTTAATCTCAGCAGGAGATACAGTAGCCAGCACTATCAAAGACGAGATCGACCCCGAGTTCTCGCTCACCACAATCGATATAGGCCATGGATTCCTCGACCAAGGCAGATTCGAAGAAGCAGCACAAACCATCGCAGAGGACCTGAAAATCATCGATGGCAGGATAGAGGGCTCCATTATTGAATTAGCTGGCAGGGTCGTTGCTATGGCCAATAGCTTCAGGGAGGTTGTGACCTCCCGCCTGATACCTGTAGTAGAGACAATCGGAGATTCGAACACACTAGCAAAATACAATGACACTGTCGCTGAACTTGACGCCATAGTCAGGTCAGTGCAGAACTCCAGAACTCTCGCCGACATCATCAGCATAGTTGAGCAGAGCCGTAAACTGGTCGACCTGGCTACGAATACTGTGAGAGAGCTTAGCCAACGGATAAACAGCATGGAGACGGATAATGACAGAAGATGCCCAGCGAAATACAACTGGGGGAAAAATAGCCATGCTGTTAGTGAGGTGCAGCAGCTTCTATCCTCAATCGAACATATACCTTCTGAACCCACTATAAGCGCCCGGTTCAATGCAATCGAGAAGGCCGTGCAAGCAGTGGAGCATCAGGCGAAAGCAATCAAACAATATAGCCAGGCCAATGAGTTCCTCATAAACTACCCAAATATAGAGTACATACTCCAGGAGAAGCTAACAATAAACGCAGGAGTAGCGGGCAGGGACCTTCCCGTAAAACTGAAATATGCTCAGGAATATCTGAAACTGTATGCGGCAAAGCACTCAAGCGAGGTAACATTTGATCCTAAATCGGGAGTGCTCAAGCACAGCACCAGCAATGGAACAAGTCAAGATGAGATATCGCCGTGAATACCAACCATGATGATATAACGACTGATCTTGAAGAGGAGAAACTGCTTGCCGAACTCAAGAACGTCAAATTGGATAATGTAGGCAAGGGCAAGCTCTCACTCACCGACAGGCGTATCGAGTTTGAGCACAGGAGCAGCCTTTTATCTCCACCCCGTTTGGAGTTCTCAGTAGACCTCGGAGAGGTCTACTCGGCCAGAGTCAAGGATACCTCAAACACCCTTGTCCTTGAATGGCTAGATGAAAACGGCGAACGCGTGGTCAGTACGCTAAACCTACCCGAAGGCGACGCCGCCACTTCCCTCTGCAGAGCCCTAACCAAGAAACTCAGGATACTGAGACAAGTAGCCGAACTGCAAGAGCGAAGGGCTTGCTATCAGTCTTTCCTCTGGAAAACCGCCTACCACGTATGGGGCATTGTAGGACTGCTATCACAGATTGTTCGTGACCTCCGTGACGAAGATTGGGATACAGTGGATGCCTCTATCAATAAAGCTAGAGAAACAGCCAAGGTGCTCACATTGGAATGCGGGATTGATATCACTGACCAAGTTCACGCGCTTGCCGATACAGTATCCACCCGTGACACGGCTCTGGTACTACGAAGCGTAGTAGCCACCATTGAGTCCATTGGTACCTCATTGCAAAACGACCTTCCCCCTGACGCGGAGTGGCAGGAATTTGCTCTAGAGAGTCAAATCGGGCTGACTTGGCTGGATATGCGATACATTTTTCTCTTCGCTGGCAGGCGCAGGCTCCTCTCGTTATGGCAAGAGTCAGGTGAAACCGAGAAGATTGAGGACTCTCTACCGCGTTTGGTTACGCTCCTATCTATCCTGGCGGACAGAATATCCATGGGGTCACAGCTAGAAAGTTCAGTTGGACAAGATACGTCCAGTATCGCTGATTCCGTAGAATCGGCGGCGCAGAACTTGGAAACGTGGCTGAAGATCAACACAGGGACAGCTTAGATGATTAGCCAAGATTCAGATAACAAGGTTTCTGTTTGCCCGAACAACCACCAGAATCCCGAGGGCTCGGAGTGTTGTTATGTCTGTGGTCTCCCTATCATAGATTATGAGGCGGAGCTGGAGCTTCTGCTCAGCCAATATGCAGACGAGGAACAGCATGTAAAGTTTCTCAGGGAAAAGGTATTCATAGGAATTGGAGACCAGGGCTGCAAACTCGTCAATGAGTTCCACCAATCCTGGGGTAAGGTTCTGAAAAGCTCGGAGTTCCTCATGATCGAGTCGTCCGGTGAGTCTCAGCAGTCTACTTACTCGATATCCCGACCGCCCTCAAATCAAGAGTACAAGTCCCCACATCTATCGTTGCACCTCCTTCCTATGTCCATAAACAGACAGGTAGGGTACTACGGCTTGGGTGAGCGCCTAGCCCTCGATGACCCTGCTCTGGACGACCGCTTGCTCCGATTAGGCATCAGAGCCTCGACCACCAAGCAAACTGTTATCCTGCTGTCAGCTTTGGGTGGTGGAACCGGCAGCGGCGCCAGTCCACATATACTCCTAAGAGTCAAAGCCCTAAACCCTCATAGCAGGAACCTGGTAATTGCGATGATGCCCGCTGCTGATGAACCCGATGGCGCACACTTCAATGCATTCTGCTCGCTGTCTCGCTTTATTAAGACCGATCGGGGGCCACTTGCCGATGTCCTCCTCCTCGTAGACTATGATCGGTTGATGAAGATTAGAGGAGTGGGTACTATGGGAGAAGAACTGGCCCGGGAATCTCTTCTATCCCACATGGTCGCAGCCTTGGTAGGCGCCATCACAAACGGAGGTTCCAGTGAGGCTGACCCTGGTTACCTTGCCAAGATGAGCAGCTCCATGGGAGTGCACGCTTTTACCCCCTGCTTGGCAATAGGTCGCAGCCTCGAGATATTCGGGGGGATAGAGAATATCCTGGAGAGTGCACTCTCGTCCCCTCTGGCTCCAGTGGACAAAGAGTCCGTCATGCTATCCTACGTGCTGGTACAAGTGCCTGACAGGATGGCATCATCCCTACAGGAAAAGACATTAAGAGCAGAACTCAACAAATGGAACAAAGCCAACTTTCCTCATCTTAAGGGGAGCGTACTCCAGCTTTCTCACTCAAGCAGTACATCGGACCGCGTTGACCTCTGCCTTCTGCTCGGCGGCACGAGATTAGCAATCACAGCCAAAAGGGCAAAGGACGGCTTCAACCGGTTCAAATCGGTCGTGGGAAGAAAGTCCTGGGAACAGGAATTCGGAGTAACCTCCAAGAATTTACTGGAGATGGAAAAGGCCATCGACTCGTATGACAGCAAGCTCGACGAGATGGCAAGCTAAGGCAATCGTCGTTAAACCAAGGAAGAATAACAGTCGCCCGACCTGCAACCAAGAGCCTTTGAATCCCCTGACTACAAACCGCCTAACTGTACAACAAAGAAGAGACAAACAGCATGGGTTCTTGATACTGTAGGGTATGGTGGGCAGTACTGGATTCGAACCAGTGACTTCTTGCGTGTGAAGCAAGCGCTCTAACCACTGAGCTAACCGCCCCGGATTCGAAGCTATTTTAGCCCCCAAAACGAAAATTGTAAAGGGGGGAGCGCTTGCTTCGTCAACTTTCGCAGAAGATAACCCGGTCGGTAAAACACACGCCCGCCATCAACCTACCCCGGCTGATACCGGGCTACATCCTATATACCCGTACCGAGGGCAAGTCAGACAAGACCATAACCATCGTTACCAGAAGCGTCGGCTATCTCGAACAGTTCCTCATATCCCAGGGCCTTTCCACCAATGTATCCGATATCGGTCCCAATGAGTT
>DAOUTY010000217.1 GCA_030668425.1 Chloroflexota bacterium | reverse complement strand
GGGACCTGTTCACGGTGATACCGGAGGAAGCAGAGGTGCTGAAGGAAGCCTTCAACGAGGGGGGCACCGAGGAAGTGGAGCTGGTCCTTTTTCCCGGCCTGGACCATGTTTTTCGACCGACCGCAGGCGAGCCCGGCTTGAATCTCTACTATGAGGATCGGGGGCCTGTTGACGCGGAGGTGGTTGAGACTATTGTTGATTGGATGAAGGCCGCCCTGCGGTGACGCGGTTTTGGCCTACTATAGCTTGAACAGATATTACACCTTATTCTCGAGTGGAATGACGCAGATGAATCGAAGAACATCGTTGCCGCTGTTGGTGAAACAGTGTTCCTCGTCGGGCGCAATATACACCACGGTTCCCTCTGCAATCGACTTCTCACCCTCTTGACTCTTGACCAGGCCCTCCCCCGACAGTACAAATACCTCGTGTTCCCACCAGTGCGAGTGGAAGGGAGTAGAGCTTCCAGGACTTACCTCAAATACGCGCATGGCGAACCTGGGGGCGCCGTCCTCAGCGCCGATGGCAACGCGCCGTAATACCCCCGGCACATCTTCTACAGGTTCTATTTGAAGGTAGTCACGCACTTTCATAGTAAGACCTCCCGGTTACTTTAGATGAGAACAGACTCCAGATAAGGGGCAAAAAACGGAGCGGAAGCTCAGGCTAAATTGGAAGACGACCCTGCGGTGTCCTTGCATTCAACGGCAGTATTATGGAAGAGGTCGCTCCGCAGCACCTGTTTGAACGTACAGCCCGACTCCGCGCTAACCAACTACCATTTGACAGGAATAGATTTTCCCGGAGGGTAGCCCTGTGGCGGCTTTGCCTCGATGTATAACTCTTCAAGCGACCTGTCGCGCAGCACTCGCAGTAGGCTCTGAAGCTGCTCCTGCTTTTCTGCTGACAGCGCAGCCATGAGTTTGGTAATCAAGCCCTTCATCACCTCTATCCCGGGGCCGCAGGCCTTCTCGCCCTTCTCAGTTATCTTCACTTCTGTGAACGGGTGCCCCCTGCGCTTTGGTATCCTCTTCACCATGCCATCCTTTTCCATTCTATTGAGCAGGCCGGCAACGGTTTGATTTTCACGGAAGACCAGGCGGGATATCTCAGCAGGGATTAACGTGCCAGGATAGTCCCTGCAGGCCCAGAGGACAGCGACCTGCTCGGGTGTCAGGCCCACCTTGGCGAGTTTAGTCTCGGCCACTTTGCTGACCGCGGCCCAAGTCTGACGAAGCATTGTGTAGGTTGTTAAAGATGTGTCGGGAAACTGAAAATCGTACATTCTATCGTTCCTCCTGTCTGTCCAGAGTAGAATTACAGAATAGGGTTGGGATCGTTGGCCTCCTCTCTCTTAGCAGGGCTCGAATCAATGCCGGTGCCGGATGCGCAATGAGCACATCGATCCGCACACATGCCGGGAATAGCGGACACGAGGCTCTGTCTCTCCACATCCAACCCTACCCCACTAGTGCGCTCACGTAAAGTCGTAAACGAACTCCTCAATGAGATATTTACCATAATTGTCAACCCTTGTCAACTTTCCCGACAACGAGGTTATGGTGTAGAATAAACGTTGGCTCCAAGTGCAACCGCAAGGCCCCATCCATCGCTGGCAGGAGAGTATTATGTCTGATGTTGAGAAAGGGCTTGCCTCCAACGGGGCAAGTATCACCATGTTCTCGGGGAAGGGGGGTGTGGGCAAGACAACCTGTGCCGCGGCAACAGCGCTGCACTACGCTTCCTCGGGGGAGCAAACCCTGGCTATCTCAACTGATGCGACCCCATCGCTATCACACATCTTTGAGGCAACAGGCGAGGAGAAGCCGAAGAAGATTCAGGGGTCATTGTACATTAGTGAACTCGGGGTGGAAGAGGTCGAGGAGATGTGGGATGAGAAATTCGGCAAAGAAGTATACGATGTTTTTTCCTCTTTTGTAGCCATTGACTACGAGGAGTTTGTTGAATTCACCACCTCAATTCTGCCTGGCCTTAGTGATGAGTTTATGGTTGACTACATCAGGGAGCTGAGCCTTAGAGGTGATTATAGCAATATCGTCTGGGATACAGCGCCGTTGGGGCAGACGCTTGCCTTGCTTCATACGCCAGCCATGCTCCTGGAGCATTTGAGAATGGCTCCGCGTGTTTACGCCCGGCTGAAGCTCAGCAATATCAGCAAAGAGCCGATACTGAATATCATAAGCCGGTGGCAGCAATTGTCCGCTGACGAGACGGATTTCCTCAGAAATCGGGTGAAATTTGTAATCGTCACCATCCCGGAGGCTCTGGCGGTTGAACAGCTTGAAAACGCCTTTGGCGAGCTGGACAGATACGGTCTCAAGGTGGGACAGTTGATAATCAACAATGTCATCAAAGCTGATGACTCGGATTTCCTGAAGGCCAAGGCCGCGCAACAGAGGAGATACCTCGATATTATCTACGATAGATACTCGGGCTTAAAAATAGTCGAGTTGCCTATGTTCCCGTATGAGGTCAAAGGTTGGGACCGGCTTAAAGAGGTGGGGGGAATACTGTTTCCTTAGGCAGCATTCATGGACATTTCCCGATCAAGCTAGTTATAATAGGGAACGAGCGGCAAAGCGCATATCGTGCTCAGGCAAGGTTTGTGCCTGAGAGCGGGCCCTGATTTCTTGGAAGCCGGGGTGATTTAGCGATGCAAGTTTCAGTAGTGGACGCGAGGGATCTGCCAGAGGCGTGGTTTCTGTGCCTGCGCAGGGTGCTTACGCAGGGGCGTGAGTATATTATCGAAAGGGGCAGTAATGTTGGGCAGCGCAGGAAGGAGATCGATTTCATCGTACTGCAAGTCAGGCATCCCGGCAGACGGCCTCTCGTTCCTGATGTGCCTTTGGGGGTACCCCCCCCCCTCATCGATGGAATACGTGGAGAACTACTTGCAGTACCTGTTGACTTCCTTCAAGGCTGATACAGAGCAGTATACCTACGGTGAAGATTTAGAATCACAGATTCCTGAGGTTATCCGGATATACAAAGAGGGCGGCCACAATACGAATCAGGGATTCATGGCGGTCGGAAGCAGGGAATCCATAAAGCTTCCCGACCCCCCCTGCCTGAGGGGCATCGATACAAGGGTTGCGAATGGAAGGCTGCACTTCATAGTGTATTTCAGGTCCTGGGACTTATGGGCAGGATTACCGTCCAATCTGGCGGGGATACAGCTCCTGAAAGAGTATATGGCAAGCGAGATAGGGGTGGAGGATGGGGAAAT
>DAOUTY010000185.1 GCA_030668425.1 Chloroflexota bacterium | reverse complement strand
GTTGCGCCCGACGAGGAACACTGTTTCACCAACAGCGGCAACGATGTTCTTCGATTCATCTGCGTTATACCACTCGAGAATAAGGTGTAATATTTGAAGGGCCCCGACAGTTCAGCATTCGAGGTGAATGGATGAGTGCCCATCGAGCCGGGAAGGGGCAAGAAACCGCCCAAAGTGAAGGGTTTTGAGAGTTATCTGTTCAAGCTATAGTAGGACAAACCCGCGTCACCGCAGAGTGGCCTTCATCCAATCAACAACAGTCTCAACTACCTCTGCGTCAACAGGCCCCCGATCCTCATAGTAGAGGTCCAAGCCGGGCTCGCCTGCGGTCGGTCGAAAAACATGGTCCAGGCCGGTAAAAAGGACCAGTTCCACTTCCTCGTTGCCCCCCTCGTTGAAGGCTTCCTTCAGCACCTCTGCTTCCTCCGGTATCACCGTGAACAGGTCCCTGTCTCCCTGTAGGATCAAAGCAGGGCACATGATTTCCCTTGCATAATCAGCGCCAGCTATATCCATGATCGCCTTCACAAACTCTAACTCGGTACGTGTAGGCTCAGGGAAAACAGCAGGATCGAGCTGGCCCGAGCGAATCTGCGCGTATATCTCCCTTTGCTGAGTTACAATCGCGGCGATCTCGGTTTCGTTCGCTCCTTGAAGCGTCATCATCCCTTCGATCTGCTCAATAATGACCTCGCCAAATGGCTTTGCTGGCGTGGCCATAAGACAAATAGCGGCTATGTCAGGGTCTTGAGCGGCTTCCATCAGCGCCCACAAGCCTCCCAAGCTATGACCAACCAGCGCTATGCGGTTTGGATCGACCGCAGGATCACCCCTGAGGAATTCGACGGCCGCTCTGAGGTCCCGAAGAGAAGGCTCCGGGAAATCACCTCCGTCTCCGGTGCTATTCCCAATGCCCCTCTTGTCATAGCGGAGCGTGACTATCCCTTCCCTGGAGAGGGCTTCGGCAATATCTCGATAGGTGGAGTTCACCGCAAAGACAGGTTGCCCTGCCTCTTCCAATGCTTCAACCCTTCCGGCATCTTCATCTCCGTTGCGATCCCAAGGCCCGCTGCCTCCAAGAATTATCACCGCGGGGAAAGGCCCGTTCCCCTCAGGAACAAGCAAAGTGCCAGCGATTTCAGAGTCCTCAGCCTGGAAGGACACTTCACTTTCAATAAACTCGCCTGTAATTTGTGGCCCACACCCCCCAAGCGCGAGCAATACCAGCAAGATTACGACCAAACAGGAAAGCATCCTCGTCAAGGTCATGGCACCCTCTCCTCTCCCCGTCATCCCTCGTCAGGGAACAATCACGAGGTTGTATTTAGAAACTCGGAGTATACTCGGCAAGTCTCGCCAGGGCCATCAAAGCATCATCCGGGGATGCTCGACTGGCAGTACAGAAGCTACCTGCCCCGAAAAACAGGAGGCCTCTTTTCCTCGCGTGCCTTCACCGCTTCTCGATAATCCTCGGTGCAGATCAATCTTATACCTAGAATATCTCCCTTTCCTTGTCTACAAAATCCGGGAAGAACATATAGTCTTCTTGGGGTTTAGTTTTTTTAAGACCTTCGTAGGTGGCCTTGGCCAGGGTAATGCCCCCCCGCTTCCGATAAAGGGCAACGAGCTTCTCCGCTTCCACGGCCTCCAAATGCTTATCCAGGTCTTCGCCGGTCAACCCCAGTCTCTCCATCATCTCTTCCCGCTCCATGTAGAGAGCGGGATGCTGACAATAGAAATCTGACAAAGCCTCCATAATCTTCTCTTTCGCTGCGTGGCCTGTGATACTGCTCTGGGTAATTGGTTTTCTGCTTGCGCTACGCAAGGCCATATAATCCTTTAGCCAGAGTCTCCAGACCAGGTGTTGCATAAGTTCATTGGCCCCTGCCCCTATCTCGATGAGCTTAGAGTCTCGCATGAGCCTTTCAACAGGGTAGTTCCGCATATACCCGTCCCCTCCGTGGCACTGCACGGCATCCAATACGGTTTTCATCAATGACTGTGTGGCAAAGACCTTGGCAATGGTGCAACCCAGGGGGACATCGATGCCCAGATCCATTTTATGGGCCGAATAGTAGACTAATAAACTAATCAGGTTCGTCCTGGTTACCATATCTCCACACATGGTTTGAACACCGGGTATCTCCGCCAGAGTTTGATTAAAGGCCACACGCCGGGTCACATAGTCCGCGGTGGCTTCAATGGCCGATCTGGATGTCCCTACAGCGCCAGAGGCAACCCCGATCCTTTCGATATTCAGGGCATCAGTAAGGACTTTCCACCCATCACCTTCATTCAGGATACGGTTCTCTTTGGGGATCCGCACGTCATCAAAGTTCAAAACAGCGTGTCTGGACCCGAAACGTCCCATGGGGTCATGTATAGCCTCCACCTTAAATCCTGGAGCCCCTTTTTCCACCACAAAAGCGCTCAAATGGCGATGATTCTTACGATCTTCGGGGTCATCGCTAGTCTTGCAATAGACCACATTCAGATTGGCAATACCGCCAAGGGTGATAAATCGCTTCTTACCGTTAATGATGTATTCATCACCTTGAGGTACAGCAGTCGTTTGAATATTAGCCGCATCAGAGCCCATGAAAGGTTCGGTAATGACAATGGCAGCAAAGAGTTCACCGGTGGCCAGTTTGGGAAGCCATTTTCTCTTCTGCTCCTCTGTACCAAACCTGACAATGGGCGAGTATCCATAGATGGTTGTCTCATAGAAGTCGACCGCGACGGGTGCCCCCCTGGCGATTTCCTCCAATATAATGCAAAAACCGGTGGTACTGCCAATCCCCTGTCCCATGCCACCGTATTCTTCGGGGATAAAGGCCCCGTACCAGCCCTTCTTGCCCATTTCCTCGAACCAATTCCAGGGAAATTTTTTTGTCCTTTCGATTTCATCAACATCTCGCCTTATTACGTTGTCCGAAAAATCCGCCACCTCATCAGCCAATTTCCTTTCTGCTTCATTCCACCACAAGTATTTTTCTCCTGTATACATGGCTATGCTCCTAACAATATTTTCCTTTATTTCAAGAATGCTTATCCTGCATATAGATTGCTCCTTGTGGCCTTAGTGCCAAACCCTTGTTGTCTTACATCGGGATTCGGACAGAGTCTAGATCACAACGCCGCCATCTACAGCCAGTATATGGCCGGTGATATAGTTCGCAGCGCTTGATGCGAGGAAAACCGCAACTCCCTTGATCTCGTCCTTTGTTCCAAGCCGCTTCATATGAATTGCGTTCATTAGTTGAGGTTGACGGTGTTCAACTAGATATTTTGACATTTTTGTAGCGAAGTAGCCGGGAGCGATCGCATTGACAGTGATATTATAGGGGCACCATTTTCGGGCCAGGTCGCGTGTAAACGCTACAATAGCTCCCTTGGCGGCACTATATGGGATGGTATTGGATAGATCGGGGTCTACCGAAGCCAAGCCAGATATCGAAGTTATATTGATGATCTTACCTTGCTTCTGTTTGATCATGTGCTTGCCGACTTCCTGACTGCAGAGGAAGGTGCCCGTGGCATTAATGGCCAAGGTTTTATTCCATGTTTCAAGTGTTACGCTCTCCGGAGGCTCCTCCCATATGAAACCGGCGTTGTTAATCAAGATATCTATTTGCCCGAATTCGGATATAGCTCTCTCGACCAGGGCTTTCACTGCGTCAGGATCGGTTACATCACAACCGACAGCCAGACTGCGAACCCCGATTTCAGCAATAGCCTTCGCCGCCTCCTCACACGGCTCCAGTTTTCTGGCGCACAGGACCACATCCGCGCCCGCTTCAGCCAGCCCTTCAGCCATCCAAAAACCCAGGCCTTTGGACCCGCCGGTTACAATGGCCACCTTCCCCTCAAGCCTGAACAAATCTATAACATTCATTAGCTAAACCCTTTGCTCTGTATTTAAACCCTGAGGAAAGGGTACAACAACATTAAGCCCTTTTCAAGGCAACTTTCGACTGGTTTTTTCTCCGTCCAGTCTTCTAACCAATCGAGTAAACGAACTACGGTCAGTAGGGCC
>DAOUTY010000138.1 GCA_030668425.1 Chloroflexota bacterium | reverse complement strand
CTGCCCTACGATCCTGCCGTCTTTAACTACGAGATATATACCGCAACCACAACTGCAGTAAGGACATATAGTGGGTACGTACTCAAGACCCATTATGCCTCCCATTGAGCGGGCTGGGCCCGAGTTGCTTTATCTCTGATGTAAACGACTTGACCGTTTCAGGGACTTTGGGCCCCTCGGAGGCTGATATCCATTCCAGCCTGAGGCGATCGTTGCCAATACCAACAGCCTCTAGGAGGGGCTTTAGCCCGGCGACCCTTCTCCGGGCGCTAAGGTTGCCCTTCAGGTAATGGCAGTCTCCAGGGTGACAGCCGCAGACGAGAACGCCATCGGCGCCAGCCGCAAATGCCTTTAGTATTAGGGATTCGTTCACTCTACCAGAGCACATCACCCTTATTATCCTCACATTAGGGGCATACTTTTTTCGCGAGGTACCTGCCAGGTCAGCGCCAGCATAGGAGCACCAGTTACAGAAGAAACCAACGATCTTGGGCTCAAAGTTCATACCAGGACACCTTCAATCTGTGCCAAGATTTGCTCTGTGGTGAAATGCTTGCCAATGATAGCACCGCTGGGGCAAGCAGCAACGCAGGTGCCGCAACCTTTGCACAGAGCCTCATTGATGAAAGCAACGCTCTTTTCCTCATCAAAGGTGATGGCGCCATAAGGGCAAAGATCTAGGCATGTCTTGCAGCCAGAACAGATCTCCTCATCGACAACCGATATGGCGGCCTCGATTTCGACCTTGCCCTTGCTGATCATGGACAGGACCCTTGCCGCTGCCGCAGACGCCTGGGCAACCGTATCCGGAATATCCTTGGGTCCCTGGCAGCAACCAGCGATGAAGACGCCATCTGTCATAGTAGCCACCGGGTCCAGCTTGGGATGCTTTTCGAGGAAGAAGCCATCAGCGCTCCTGCTCAGAGAAAACATTTTAGCTGTTTCCCCTGCATCAGCGCGGGGTTCCAAGCCGGTGCTTAAAACAACCATGTCGACAGGGATGCGCCGCTGGCGGCCGATAAGGGTGTCTTCGCACAGGACAATAAGCTTGCCTTCCTCATCTGCAGTCTCAGCTAAATCGGTGACCTCAGCGGCGCGCCCCCTCACAAAGTTAACGCCTTCTTCCTGAATGCGATTATAGAACTCCTCATAGCCCTTGCCGAAGCAGCGCAGGTCAATGTAGAGCTGGTAGATCTCGGCATCGGGGATCTTCTCCCCTATTATGTGGGAGAACTTCAACGAGTACATACAACAGACGCGGGAGCAATACTCGTGGTAGTTTATGTCCCGGCTGCCGACACAGTGCAGAATAGCCACGCTCTTTGGCTGTGAGCCATCTTTGAGCTGGAGCTTGCCATCAGTAGGGCCTGACGCATTGCTCATTCTCTCGAACTGGAGGCCTGAATAGACGTTGTCATAACGCCCATAACCATACGGAGCAATGACTGACGGGTCGAAAGAATCAAAGCCTGTGGTAATAATAATGGAACCGACATCCACCTCGACAAACTTCTCCGTTTGCTCGAAGTCGATGGCATTGGCCTCGCAGAATTTCTCGCAGGCCTGACATTTGCCCTTCAGGAAATAAGCACAAACATCGCGGTCTATGACAGGCACATTGGGCACCGCTTGCGGGAAGGGCGTATAGATAGCTTTCCTTTGGCCCATTCCGGCATCGAACTCGTTGTCTGCCTTGAAAGGACATTTCTCCTGGCAGACACCGCAGCCGGTGCACTTGTCCTCATCGACATAGCGCGGATTCTTCCTGATTTTGACCTTGAAGTTGCCTACGTAGCCTGAAACGTCCACCACTTCGCTATATGTCATCAGCTCTATGTTTTCGTCTGACCTCACCGAGGCCATCTTCGGTGTCAGTATTCAGGCTGAACAGTCGAGTGTGGGGAAGGTCTTGTCAAGCTGGGCCATGTGGCCACCAATGGACGGCTCCCTTTCTACCAGGTAAACGAGGTTGCCCGAATTGGCTATTTCAAGGGCTGCCTGAATACCGGCAATGCCGGCACCTACGACTAGAGTGTTGGGGTTCATAGGCGCCTCTTTGGTCTCTAACGGTTGATCATAGGCTACCTTTCTCACCGCTGCGCTCACCAATGCCTTGGCTTTCTCAGTTGCAAGCTCGTGGTCTTCGGTAACCCAGGCACACTGCTCGCGAATGTTAGCCATCTCCATCAGGTATGGGTTCAAGTCGGCGCTGGCCAGTGTGCGCCTGAAGGTCAACTCGTGGAGCCGCGGCGAACAGGACGCTATCACTATGCGATTCAGCTTCTGCTCCTTGATGTCATTCTTGATGAGATCCTGCCCCGGGTCTGAGCAGACGAACTTGTAGTCTTTGGCCAGCGCTACACCCTCCAGACCCCTGGCAAACTCTGCTACCTGCTCGACATCAATCGTGGCGGCAATGTTAGCCCCGCAGTGACAGACATAGACACCGATTCTTGGTTCCATTCTACCCCCCTTGTCAGATCTCAACGTACTTGGCTAGCACTTTGTCGGCCGAGACTATGCACTTCTCCAACCCCAGGGTCTTGCCGTCGATTCCGAGGGCCAGGCCCATAAGCTGAGTGAAGAACAAGACAGGAAGTTTGAAGCTGGTTTTGAACTTCTTATTGACCCTGCCCTGATAGACATCCAGATTTGTTTGACACAGTGGACAGACGGTGGCAATGCACTCAGCCTCGTTGCTCGAAGCGCTGTCGAGGAGTTTACGGATCAGCCCCAGGGCAAGATCCTCCTCAGATATGATCAGAGACCCGCCGCAGCAGCGAGCCTTCAGAGGGAAGGGAGTGGCCTCTGCCCCCAGGCACTCTATCAGCCGGTCGAGGGATTGAGGGGATTCGGGATCATCAAAGGATGGCCCGGGCCGCACCACCTGGCAGCCATAGTAGGGGGCCACTTTCAAACCACCAAGATTCCTTTTGACCTTGGATGCGATTTCGTCAAAGCCGATATCATTTGCAAAAACGTCGAGCAGGTGCCGCACTTTGATAGTTCTATGGTACTCCAGACCACCGGCCGCTAGTGCCTCATCTACCTTGGCCCTCAGCTCAGGATACTCCTTAAGGTATGAATTGGTCTTGCTTAAGATGACATAGCAGGCGCTACAGGGTGTTACCAGATCAAGCCCTTTATCCTCAGCTAGAGCCAGGTTGCGAGCAGAGCTGCAAAAGGAAGCCAACTCGTCAACGGAGGTGTAAGGCGTAGAACCGCAGCAGTTCCAATCCTCAAGCTCGATGAGCTCAACGTCTAAAGCTCTGGCGACGGCTTCCGTAGACATGCCATATGCCTTGGCTCCACCGTCTGAGGAGGAACAGCCCGGGAAGTAGGTGTAATATTTCATCATATACCTCCCAATTCCTCAGCCTTGTCCAGGATGGCTTTGAACTGACGCTCCGCCTCCGGCTTCAACCTTCTGGCTTTGATGGACATGCGCCCGTGGGTGAGCAAACTGAATGCCATAGGGATCATTCTCATGGCACGCAAAGGGTTGGTTAGGAGGTAGAACAAGATCATGAAGCTCGGCTCTGGGACGCTCCCGATGCTATATACAAAGTCGCTGAAGCTCCTATACATGGTGGGTGTCAGTGTTCGTGCGCTACTCACGTTCTCACGGACGGATAGGCACTCCAGGGCATGCATGATATCGGTTATCTTGATTTCCCTGGGGCAGCGCACTGTGCAGAGGTAACAGGAAGCGCAAAGCCACATTGAGTTGCTGGATAGAACCTCCTCGCGCATGCCCGCCCGTGCCATGGCTATGAGCTTTCGAGGGGTATGGTCCATCCTGTTGGCATTAGGACACGAGGCGGAGCAGGTGCCGCATTGGATGCACAGGCGAATCCGCTCGCCCCCGGGTATTCTGCTGATCTCCCCTACGAGAGTACCAGTGACTTGCGCCTTTGTTGCTTCCATAGTGCACCAACCTATGTCAAATTATTGCGGTAAGAACCAATGCTAATACGCATAGAGCTATGGGGAATGGCCGGCCTTCGAAGTGTCCGTTAGTCCTTCGCAAGTTTACTACCCCTGTTCTCAGTCTATTCCACGTGTCGGCGAGTCAACTAGCGCTTTAATGCCTGTTTTCGATTGGTGGAAAAGCCTAAAGTATCATCGGCACTAGGCATTTATGCCTAACCCCGAGATAGCAACAGTAAGCGCTTGTGCCTGCTTTGAAAAGCATTGTGGCTCGAGAGCGGTAAAAAAGGGGGGATACTATCGCAATACAAGTGAGATTGCGTTAACAGGCGATTTTAATGGGGCAAGCGTTCCGGTTGCTGATGGCGGTGTGTTATTGCGCATTGAGTGCCGCCCGGATCATGCAGAGAGGACAGCAACTGCTGCTGTCCTCTCTGCATCGCTAGAGCACTCTTTGCCTGAGGCAATTATTCTCAGTCTCTCTTTTAGCTGTGCCCGTAGCACCCTAGCTGCTCTGCACGGCCCTCGCCGCTTCTTTCAGCGCCTCATCCCTCTTCTTTTGCCGTGCGCGTGTAGCTCGGATGACTTGATAAATGCCACTAATGTTCAGGTACCATACCAGAGCGACTGGCAAGAGAACTAGGGGTATTCCCAGAACCAGCGCCAATACTAACCACCACTCCATATCAATCCCTCCTTTCGACTATTGCTAGTTAGAAGCAGATCACCAGTTCTCCATGCATAGATGAATTTCTTCTCGGCCTGGATTCTACCGGTCTATCCCTTTGTCACACAGGCCTCTCATCGGCTACGCCCTTGATCTCTTCCTTGCGAGCGGCCTTTTTCGCGCGCGCCTCCTTAATGGCTGCGTAGATGCCGCCAACGTTCAGGTACCATACATACGCAGCCGGGAAGAGAATGACGGGTATGCCCAGCACCAGAATCAATATTACATACCACTCCATTTCAATTCCTCCTTTCCACCACTCCTCGGGCTCTACTTTCAGGGACAGCCTTTTTCCTCCGCACCTCCTGGATGGTTGCGTAGATACCGCCGATGTTCAGGTACCACACAAAGACCACGGGAAAGAGGATGACAGGTATGCCCAGCACCAGCGCCACTATGAATTCCCACTGCATCACTCACATCCTCCTTTCTCTGGACACCTGCCCTGGTCTAAAAGACCAAAGTCGGCTACTGGTGAAGACGAGGGGCCGGGTGTGCGATTAAACCGTCGGGAGTTTCTGCGCTTGCTAGCTGTCTTATTT
>DAOUTY010000247.1 GCA_030668425.1 Chloroflexota bacterium | reverse complement strand
GATGCCAGGGCCAAGTTCGAATCGGCCTGGGGATGCGCCTTATGCGACAAGCCCGGGTTACCTGTTACTGAAATGATGGGGGCTGTTTCCCAGGGCGAGATCAAGGCTATGTATGTGGTGGGCGAGAATCCCATGATGAGCGAACCCTACCTTGCCCATGTTAAACAAGCAATGGGTAGACTGGAGTTCCTGGTGGTTCAGGACATCTTCCCCACAGAGACGGCTGTGATGGCCGATGTTATCCTCCCCGCGGCTGCCTTTGCTGAGAAGAACGGTACATTCACGAATACGGAGAGGCGGGTGCAGAGGCTGGCTAAAGCTGTTGAACCGCCTGGCGATGCCAGACCTGACTGGCAGATCGTATCCGCCCTTGCGGAGAAGATGGGACATCCTTTCACCTACGAAAGTGCAGAGGATATAATGGAGGAGATCGCAGCTCTCACTCCCATCTACGGAGGGATTCACTATGACCGGCTGGATAAGTATGGGCTGCAGTGGCCGTGCGTTGATAGACTTGATCCTGGGACCCCGATTCTTCATAAGAGCAAATTCACGCGGGGCTTAGGCAAGTTCCACGCCGTGGATTACAAGCCTCCGGCGGAATCAATCTCTGAAGATTATCCGCTTATTCTTACTACGGGCCGGGTATTGGAACACTGGCATACGGGCAGCATGAGCCGGCGGTCCGAGGTGCTGGATAAGCTGAACCCCAATGCCTCGGTTGACATTCATCCCACTGATGCACTGAAGCTGGGCATCGTGGATGGCGACATGTTGGCCATAGCCTCTAAGCGCGGAAAGATAGAAACTCCTGTCAGAATCACCGACGAAACCTCTCCGGGGCTTGCCTTCATGGCTTTCCACTGGCATGAGTCGCCGGTAAATACACTGACTAATGACGCATTGGACCCGGTGGCGAAGATACCGGAGTTCAAGGTCACCGCGGTTAAGGCGGTACTGGCGGTGCTGGACAGGGCCGCTCAGGATAATGAATTCTTTGCCCGTCTGGCGGCGAATCCTGTTGAGGCACTGAAGGAATATGATTTGACCGCTGAGGAGAAAGCAGCCATTTTGAGTGGCGACGTACGCAGGATCGAGAAGTGGGTGGGCAAGTTGGACGAGCGGTCGAAGAAATGGCTCGTTGCCCGATTGCAGCAAGAAAGCTGGTAAAACAAACCGCCTCGGTTAGTGATAGTTAGTATTTTGTTACGTAAGTCAGTGTAGTAGCCCTGATTGCTTCGCTGCGCTTGCAATTGCAGTATGGGTAGCCTAGAGCATCCGCTCCAGGCGTTGTTGGAGCTGATGCTCCAACCTACCCCAAGCTTTCAGATACCAGCAAGGGAGATGTATCCGCAATTCTCCCTCCCCTGGTGGGAGGGAGTTAGAGGGAGGGGGAACTTCGCCGCACTCGTAATGACAGGTGGTGAAGGATGGGAGCGTATGTTTAACAGCGGTTGCCTGGTGCTAGTCAATGAAGCCGTAACCGGCGAAGAAAACGCCGGATTTGGTTGTTCCAGCCAGTGAGGTGTCCTCGGTCTCATAGAAGCAGCGGCTCTTTGCTTCCAAACCCAGTTTAACGGTTAGTTCTTTGATGTCGTCGGGAAGGTCGAGCCCCGTTAGAAGGACTGCCATCTCGAACTCTTCCTCTTGTTTTTTCTTACTTCCTTCTTCGGTGTAAGAGATAACTATATTCCCGTTCTCCTCGATTTCCCTTATCCCCACCACCGTCGCCCGCTTGAGGCTGACTCCGGGTTCTCTGCCCAGACTTTTTTCGAGATCAGCTTCTTTAATAGTTGAATTAGAGAGGAGCAAGTGGGTCTCCAGCCCTTCTACCTTCGCCTTGGCGACAGATATCTCATTCAATACCTGCGATAGGGCGTGGGCATTCTGACAGTTGGGGCATTGAACGAAGGCTATCTTTCTCGGTATCTCGCCATCATAGGGGCGGATTAACAGGCCGCCGTAGGGGCCTTTGTCATTTAATATCCGCTCGAATTCGAGGGCGGTAACGACATTTGGGTACCTGCCGTAGCCGAGTTCCCCGTCAACGGGGGCGGGTATCTTATCAGCTCCCGGTGTAAGTATTATCGAGTCAACCGTAAGCTCGACCTCCTGCTCGACCTGCTCGAAGTCTATGGCCCTGGTATGACACTCGGCCAGACAGAGCGCGCAGCCCAGGCAGCGCCGGCAGCTCAGACACCGTTTCGCCTCATTAACCGCTATCTCCTGAGTATACCCAAGCTCGACCTCGCTGAAATTCGTCACCCTTTCCTCAACATCGAGTTCAGGAATCCCCTGGCGCTCCGAGGGTATATCCTTGAACTCTATGAGGTATCTTCTTCTTTCCTCGGCCATGAAACTCTTATTCTCCTCTGAGATAATTATCGATGGATGCTGCCGCCCTCTTCCCCGCGGCCACAGCCTCGATGGCCATAGCCGGGCCGCTCACCGCGTCGCCGCCGGCAAAGACGCCCGGCCGTGATGTCGCCAGGGTCTCGGTATCGGCTGCCAGCGTGCCTCTTTTTGTCGTCTCGATTCCGCTGTTTTCGCCCAGGAATGAGAGCTCTGTGGCTTGACCGATAGCCGGTATTATCATGTCCAGTTCCATATCGAACTCCGAGCCCTTGATCGGCACCGGCCGCCTTCTACCTGAAGCGTCGGGTTCTCCCAGTTCCATCCTGTTGCATTTCAGGCCT
>DAOUTY010000048.1 GCA_030668425.1 Chloroflexota bacterium | reverse complement strand
TTTAAAGGATATAGAGGTATAGACAGAGATATCACCGAGCGCAAGCAGACGGAGGAGGCGCTGAGGGAAAGGGAGGAGCATTTTAAGGCTCTCATCGAGAACTCAACGGAGGCCATCGCTATTATAGATGGCGAGGGGGCTATCCAGTACCTCGGTCCATCCTTTGAACATTTGATGGGATATGAACTGGAAGAATATCTTGGCAAAAGCCCGTTTGACCACGTTCACTCCGATGACAGGTCAAGAGTAGCTGCCATCTTCGCTGAATTGATGCAAAAGCCAGGTGCCACAGTACAAGAGGAGGTACGTGTCTTGCACAAAAATGGCTCCTTGCGTACCGTTGAAGTCGTGGGCCAGAATCTACTCCATAATCCAGCAGTGGGGGGTCTTGTCGCCAATATTCGGGACATCACCGAGCGCAAGCAGGCGGCGGAGAAGCTGCAAGCACTGTACCAACAGGAAAAGGACTTGCGAGAGCAAATCGAAAAGGAAATGAAAAGAAGAGTGGAATTCACCAGAGTGCTGGCTCATGAGCTGAAGACCCCGCTCACGTCAGTGCTGGCTTCAAGTGACCTGCTGATTTCCGAGGTCCGTGATGAACCCCTGCTGAGCCTGGCCAAGAACATCAGACAGGGCGCTTCCAATCTCAACAGCAGGATCGATGAACTTCTCGACCTGGCAAGGGGCGAGGTAGGTATGCTCCAGCTAAAGCGCGAACCGGTTGACCTATCGCATATGCTTCGAGAGGCTACTGATAGCATGACCCCGCTGGCTTTAGGGCGTGGGCAATCCATAATCCTGCGTCTGCCCCCCGCTCTCCCCACGGTCCAGGCTGATACGACCCGCCTGCAGCAGATTGTGACCAATCTCCTCAACAACGCCGTCAAATTCACCCCCAAGGGCGGAAGTATCACCCTGCGAGCCAGGAAAAAGGACGCTTCTGTCATAGTTGAGGTTCAGGATACGGGCCGTGGGATCCCCAAGAGGGAACAGGAGCGGCTGTTCGAGCCCTATCAACGCCTTGAAGAGGCTGAGGAGAACCTGGGCGGACTGGGGCTGGGGCTTTCCCTCTGCAAGACACTGGTGGAGCTTCACGGAGGACAGATATGGGTGAGAAGCCATGCGGGCAGAGGCTCAACATTTGGCTTTTCACTGCCTCTGGAAGCTGCTGACAAGCAGGCAACAGAGCCGGAGAAGATAGCCAAACTGTGGAAAGTGCTGATTATCGAAGATGACCAGCAAATCGTAGACTCCGTTTCCCTGACCTTCCGGCTACGCTGGCCCGAGGTTCAACTGATATCAACAGGACTGGGGGAAGAGGGAGTAGAGATGGTAGAGACAGAAGCCCCTGATATCGTAATCCTCGATCTGGGACTTCCTGACATCAGCGGCTTCGATGCACTGCGTCAGATACGCCTCTTCTCGTCTGTCCCCGTTGTCATCCTTACCGTCAGGGAAGACGAGTCAGATATGGTCAAGGGGCTTGAGTGGGGGGCAGACGACTACTTGGTGAAGCCCTTCAAGCAATTGGAATTGCTGGCACGGTTAAAGGTCCAGCTACGCAAGCAAACCCCTCCAGACGAAGAGGTGCCCATTATCTGCGGGCCCTTGCGCCTCGATCCCTCCACATTCCAACTTACCTACGAAGGAAAAGAGATTGGCCTGACTATCATAGAAGGCCGCATTATTGAGTGCCTGATGAGAAACGCAGGCCACGTGGTAACTCACTCCCGCCTTGCTGAAACAGTATGGGGTGAGGATCACACCGGGGCCCTGGACAGTATCAGAGTATACATCCGTTACCTGAGAGAGAAACTCGAAGCCAACCCCAGCAAGCCAAAGCTTATCCTCACTAAAACGGGCGTGGGATACTCGCTGGTAAAACCAGCGTAGTGGTGAGGGGCGACCCAGTGGGTCGTCCCTCCTGATGATCGGTGCGCCCATATATCAAACATCTATAGCCCCCTCCAATTGCCTGTTCCTGGCCTATCTTAATATCTTTTTAATATCTTTTTTAGCCTTTTCTTATCTTATGCTACTAAGGTGGGATAGCAGAAGGTTAAACGAAATGATAGACGGCTTCCTGCAAGAGCGAAAAGAGATTGGAGGAGTCATGTCTACAGATGAAAAGCAAAAACGGGGATTCGCCAACGATGACTCAATCGAATCCATGCTCACGATGAGAGAAGCATGTCGACTACTCAACGTACATAGCAACACGCTGAGACGCTGGGGGCAACAGGGAATGTTGAGGATATATCGAGTTGGCCCGCGCGGTCACCGCAGGTTCAGACGCAAGGATGTTATCGCCCTACTCACAGAGCAATTGAGAGCATAAATTCACGTCTGTTCATCCAAACGCAGGTAGAATAAACGAGTGAGGATAAGATGCATAACATCGAGTTAAAATTCAAGGTTACACTGGAGCTTGACGGAAAGTGGGCCAGCAACCAGACTACCGAAGAGCTGGTGGAGTATATCAAGACCAGGATGAACAGCAGCCTGGGATTCAGGGGCCAGATTAAGAAGGTCACCCTAGTCACCAGATAGGACGAACCGGTAAATAGAAGCAGGGACCTCCATGGTATTGCTTCTTACACCATCAGATTTCCCTACATTGCCCCTTCCATGATGTTCGTACGTCTTACCCCCATAGAGTACAGTTACTCCTGCTAACATTTCAACTATTTGTTCCCCAACCTGAACGATCCTTATGCCAAACGTGAGGCACATTTTATGGGCGGCAGCCGCGAGGCCTTAGTCCATTTTCTGCTCATCCACGTCCTCTTTGAGCAAATCGAGCTCCCGCTGCAACCTTCTGTGCCTTTGATGCATGAAAAACACGTATCCAAAGATAACAGCCCAGATGATGGTATATGCCGCAAAGAGGTAATTCAAATTATCCATAGCTAACTCCTTCTTTGATTTGCCCGTGCATCCTTCAATTGCCTGACTTCAGCCTCCAGATTACTCAGGGATATGCTCCGCGTGATTAAAATAATATACAGAACAGTAAAGGCAGCGACGCTGACCAGCAGGGGCAAGAGCATTGATGGCACAAGGTCACTGACCAGTGCCGGTGGATGGTGGGTCCGCCACAGGTGAATGGATAAGTAAACAATAGGCACGTCGATGAAGCCGACGATACCCAGAACAGCAGCGAATCTCGCTCCCCTTGATGCTTCGGCAGCATAGCTGCGTACAAGCAGATAAGCGATGTATATCAGCCAGAGGACAAGGGTCGCTGTCAAACGGGGTTCCCATATCCACCATACCCCCCAAACCGGCTTAGCCCAGATAGGCCCGGTTATCAAGACCAGGGTGGTGAACACGATCCCGAGTTCCGCAGAAAAGCGGGCGATAGTATCCCACTTGATAGCCCGCTTCCAGAGGTAGAGGATACTGCATATGAAGACCACGAAGAATGCCAGAAAGGCGACCCAGGCCATAGACACATGGAAGTAGAATATTCGCTGAATCTGGCCCATCGCTTCCTCTGTGGGCGCAAATATAAATACCAGATAGAGGGCGGCTGTCATTAAGGCGAAGCCAAGCCCTAGCAGGATGTTGCTCCGCACTATGTTCTTTTCCCCCATCGGCCAACCTCCGTTATTGATAGCGATTCCGCAGCTTGCTACTCTTCGATGACGAACTCGAAGACCAATAACGATACCACCAGAAAGATGACATCGAAGGCTATTATTATCTGCAGCCAGGTTGATATGTCCCCCCAGGTCCCACCATCCAGTACCAGTCCAGTGGCTTTCACTGCAGCGATCATCACTGGAACGATGATGGGGAGGAAGAGGATAGGAAGCATTATGTCCCGCGCCTTGGTATTCGCTGATAGCGCGGAGAACAGTGTGCCCACCGAGGTGAAGCCCAGTGTTGCCAGCACGATGATGATGCCCAGCCTGGGCATACAGACAGGCAGGTTGAAAAGGACAAGGAATATCGGTGTAATGATTGCCTCAACGATCAACATGAAGGTGAAACTGCCCGCTAGTTTCCCCAAATAGATAACGTGTCGCTCAACCGGGCAGAGCATCAGCCCCTCGAGGCTGGAATTCTCTTTTTCCGTAGCGAAGGCGCGGTTCAGACCGAGCATTCCAGCGAAGGCGAAGGCCACCCATAAAATACCGGGGGCAACCAATCCTATAGTATCCGCCCCGGATTCAAAGGCAAAGTTGAAGATCACCACCACCAGCAGGGCAAAGACAAGCACAGAGGTAGCGATCTCCTTGGTTCGGAGTTCCGAGAGGATGTCTTTCCAAAAGATAGCAAAGACCCCTGTGAATAGCCCCTTCATATGCTCATACCTATACAGCGGTCGTAGGTCTCCCGAAAACTCGCTGTATCTATCTCTTGTCCCGACGCCTGGTAAGCGACCCTGCCTTCGTGGAGAATCACCACCTGGTCTGCGAACTCGATGCCTCGCTCCAAGTTGTGAGTAGTCATCACCACAGTGCGCTCTCCTGAGGTGAAGGGTTCCAGCACATCTCTCATCATCATAATCGCGTGCGGGTCAAGTCCGGTGTCCGGTTCGTCGAGGAGCATGATCAGGGGGTCGTGGAGTACCGCCCTGGCGATGGCAACCCTCTGTTTCATGCCGCGTGACAGCGTCCCCACCTGGTCATGCAGCCGGGATTCAAGCTGCACCTGCGAGATCACCTCCCTTATCCGCTGCTCCAGATTTGTGACCCCGTACATCCTGCCGTAGAATCTCAGGTTCTCGCTTACGGTGAGATTGTTATAAAGGAAGGTGGAATGGCTGACCACACCCAATCTGCTTCGGATCTGCCCAGGGGCCTCGCGGATATCCAGACCATCCAGTAGCGCACTACCGCCGGATGGCTTAGTTAAGGTGGAGAGCAGTTTGATTAGAGTCGTCTTCCCCGCACCGTTGGGCCCAAAGACAGTAAGGTGATCGCCCTTCCTGACCTTGAGGTCGATGCCTGCCAGGGCACGTGTATTTCCGAATGATTTAGCAAGGCCATAGGCCTCAATGGCCCATGTAGTGGAGGAAAGCCCACTCTCACCCACTGGATTTCCCCTTCTCTTTCCCGCGGCGTATCATTTCCAGCAACAGCGACTTCTTCTCCAAGCGCCTCTGCCGAAATATATTTTCATCGATTGCCCCCTGTTCAAACTCGTCATCCAATTGAGCTATCTCCTGCATCAATCGCTGCTTTTGCAGCTCAATATCACCTTCAAAACTCAATACCATAGGGAGAACCGACACCGCTCTCTTCCTCTTATATATATAGATAACGATACACAGAGCAAGTACAGCTACAACGACCCAAAGAACTATATTAGCCGCATCGATCCCTCCCGATAAACGGGAAACGTGAATATCTAGAGTAGAGCCACTGGTGAGATTTTCTCCCTTTAGGTGTATGAACCACTCCCCAGTTTCATCCTCCACCGGCTCTGTCAGCGTCAACCGATCACTGGTAACCTCAACAGCCTCGCCCTGCATCATGAGGCTGAAGCTGTCTGTGGGATAATTTACCTTCAAAGGAATGGTAAAAACGTCCGAGCCCGACATTGGCAACCTGTATGAGTAAATCAACTCCATATCACCTGGGGGGAACGGCAGGGTATCGGCAAACGTACTATTACCCAAGAATATACAGTCCTGTATCATCTCCTGTGGAGCCTCAAAGTCAGTCGCTCCCTGCGGCAGAGTAAAGACCAGCGTACCCTTCCTTCCCCCAGCAGCATTCTCTTCCGACCCAACATATGTCCGGTCACCATCGTTTGAGAACAGGAAGTATTCCGAGACATAGAGGCTTTCATCTTCAATAACTATAATTGTGTGAGCTTGCACGATTCTAATAGTTTCATCGCTGTCAGTCGTTTCACAGACCGGTACTTCGACAAATGTACTCGTCTCGTCCGCGCCGAAAATAACCGCCCCATAGTAGTCAACCCCCATGTAGTGAGCCAAGACCAGATATCCATAGCTGGGACCGATTGCGAGGTCAGAAAACCGGAACCTGCCCTGGTCGTCGGTTACGGCAGTTTTCGTCTCCCCCATCGTATCATCTATAAAGAGGAGCAAGGTAACATCCAGACCGGACACATTTCCACCACCAGCAGTTCCATTGATCACCTGCCCATCAATCACTCCATCTGTCGATTCCTGGGCGGTTGCCAGCCCTGACAAACCGAGGATGCCCAGAACCACTGCAATTGTAACCAGTTTCCTCATAACTCGCGCCTCTAGATGCCTTATGAAGTGAGGCTTGCCCCACACTCAGAGCAGAATTTACCTCCAAAATCGCATCTCTCGCCACAGTTCGGGCAGACCAGTTCTATGTCACCTTCTGGAGCTCCGCTACGACTACGACGCAACTCCTGAACACGCCTCTCCACCTCCTCCTCCAATACACCATCTCCCGGAATATCCCTGGCCCCCAGCTTGAAAAAGGGGTAGACAATAAGAATAACGGCAATAAGCCCCAATATAATACCCAGTGGGATAGTCATTTAACATCCACCTCAGAGCCAGGTGGCCGTCTCCGGTCCGGCCAGAAGGCGACTAATCCTCCGAGAAGCATGAACCCTCCTCCGATCCACATCCAGACAATCAGTGGATTAACCAGTGCCCTGAAGGTAGCGGATTCGTCACCCGGATCATAGCTGGTCCAAACCAAAGAGACGAACAGGTCATCGGCAGGCGTGGTTCGAACAGCTACCTCGGAAAAGGGCTCCCTCCAAGCAAACCAGTAATTGTACTCCGGGCGCATGGTGCCAATCAACTTGCTGTCCCTGTCTACAGAGATAGAAGCAACAGCACTCAATATTGAATTGTCTTCCTTCAGGGTCAGTTCGTCATAGGTCAACTGGTATTTCCCGACTATCATCGACTCACCGATATCAAGCGTTGCTGTGTTCTCAACTCCATAAAAGGAAGAGCCGACAACGCCGAGGGTGATTAGAATAATCCCCATATGTACAATGAATCCGCCATATCGAGGCTTATTATTCCATATCAGGGCGAAGAATGCCCTGATATGATTCTCCCCCCTGGTGCGCCGCCTGGATTTCGTCCCCCGAAACCATTCCAGTAGAATAGTAAACAGCGGGAATCCACATATCAGCGCAGCAAGGGCGTACCAGTTGCCTATTCCCGAAATGAGGATAGCTACGGCGATAATCAGGGCAGGAAGCAAGGTATAGAGTAAGTTCCACCTTATAGAACTCCATGATGACTTCCGCCAGCCTAACGTGGAGCAAACCCCCATGAAGAATACCAGGAGAAGCATAACAGGCCCGCATGACCAGTCGAAATAGTTGCGTTCCAGAGCTATCCTACCCCCACCCAGACCCTCAACTATCCGCGGTAGAACCACCCCGACAATAATAAGGAAAACAAGAACCACAAAGATTATGTTGGCGAGAAGGAAGGCGCCTTCCCTGGAGACCAGCGACAACGGCTTCTCCTCCTTCTCGAAACCCTTATGGCGAATATAGAGTAGTCCCAGCGAACCTATCAGCGTTATTAAAATGGCAGCCAGAATATAAGGTGGATAGGTCGAAGCATAGAAGCCGTGCAGAGGGGACTCTATGCCGCCATGAGTAATAAAAGGGCTGAGCAGAATAAAAGCAAAGGTGACTATGATGAGGGCCAAGCTCCATGTGTGGAGATAATTCTTTTTACTTCGCATTGCAATTGAGTGGAGAAATGCGGTCCCCAGCAGCCATGGCATCAGTCCTGCGTTCTCCACAGGGTCCCATGCCCAATACCCCCCCCAACCCAACTCGTTATATGACCACCACATTCCTACCACATTGCCTATGCCCAGCATACACCAAGCAAAGAGCGCCCAGCGCCTGATGCCCCCGATCCACTCGATGCCGGAGCTACGGGTGATGAGTGCTGCCATGAAAAAGGCGAACACAATAGCAAATCCAGCGAAACCTATGTACAACAAAGGAGGATGTATCAACATACCAAAGTTCTGTAACAGCGGATTCAAGCCGAATCCATCCATGGGATGGATAGGATTCTTCTCAAAAGTGTTTACCACCAGCGTGACCATCGCCAAGAAAAACGCCAGAATGACCGCCATGATGGAGATCGCATAGGGTGTGATCCGCTTGTAAGTACCGTGTTTTTGAAGAGCTAGCACGGCGGCGAACAAGGAGATCAGCCATCCCCAGAAAAACACCGAACCGGCTTTATCAGCATATAGAGCGCTGACTGTATAGAGTGCCGGAAGGTCTTTACTGGCATGATCAGAAACTATCTTGAGGCTGAAATCCTTGGTAATGAACGCATAGAGCATGGCTGCAAGGGCCAGGGTGTACAGAGCAGCGACCACTAGCACACCGTTACGGGCACTTGTAGCAAAGGCGTGGGATCCGCTGCGGGCTCCCCATGTTGAGGCAATAGCGGTATAGACTGCCGCTATAAAGGCCAGTATCAGGGCGATATGCCCTATGTCAACCATTTATGGACTCATTCTTCGGGCAGGTATTTGGAGGGACATTTTAACAAGACACTGGTCGCTCGAAATATCCTGTCAGGGTGATATTGCCCCTCGACCACGACATCAGCACCTGCCTTAAAGCTACCGGGCCTAGTGCCTTCATAGATAACAGGTAGGCTGGCGCCACCTTCGACAACAGCAAATCCAAGCTCGAGTTCTTCGGCATTCCACGTGATAGATCCATCGGCTACCTTGCCAGCTATCCTGATGTTTGTATCATAGGTATTACTGCCACCATCCAGAAGTTCGCTGACCGTAACGTAATAGATAGTCGAACTGCCTAAAGCCATGTAGAGCAGATACCCCACCGCCGCAACTAGAATGACCCCCCCGATAATATACCTCTTTTTCACGTCCCATCACTCCCCGATGAATACAATGTGAACCTATTTTAACATGATGTGGAGACTGCTGCCAAACCTCGTCTTGCTGTGAGGAGGATAGATAAGAAATGTTGAGGAATTTTTACATATTTGGCTTAAAATGGTTGACACACTATCTGAATTATAATAACATGTGCAGTGGTGAAAATGATACCCTGGTTGCGTACCCATCTCAATTACTAATGAAATGGGTACGCAACCAGGGTATGGTAACGTGTATCGTGCAATCGTCGGCATGAGCTAATTTGGGAAACTCGTCGATGTTAACATATGGTACTATGTCAGGGCATTAAACACTTTTAAAGGGGGATTATATGAAGAGGAAATCATGGGGAAAGCTAGTAATGGTAATCGGCATAATGCTGCTACTTATTACCATGCCACTGCTCGGTGCCTGTGGGGGAGATGAAGAGGCCGAACCCACCCCGACAGCCACAGCAGAACCAACAGTAGCACCGACAGCTACAGCCGAACCTACAGCCGCACCAGAACCGACAGCCGAAGTATCTCAGTTCGATGTGATTAAAGGTGCTGTCGCGGCATATCTGGCCGACACGGCCGGGAACATAAATGCCGGTGACCTCAACGACCTGATCGCTGACGATGAGTCCCCGTATATCATCAGTTGCCGCAGCGCAGCTGATTATGCCGCAGGGCATATACCCGGCGCAGTTAACATCGAATTCGGCGACCTGTTCACAGCGGAAAATTTAATAATGCTTAATGCCCAGGGTGAGGATATTGTGGCGTATTGCTACACAGGGCAGACAGCCTCCATGGCAACAGCAATACTCGGTACTATGGGTTTCGATGTCGAGAACCTGCTACATGGGATGTGCTCCTGGACAACGGATACGGACGTAGCCGTGAAGTGCTTCGACCCTACAACAGACCAGAACGACTTCGCAGTCGAAACCACAGCCAATGAAGCCACCGAAACCTACGACTTCCCAACCGTGGATAACTCACCTATGATGCCGACGGCAGACGCAATCCTGTTTGCTGCAGCTGCGGCTGTTTCGACCGAGT
>DAOUTY010000044.1 GCA_030668425.1 Chloroflexota bacterium | reverse complement strand
TTTCCCGTAAGTGCGAATACCGCTGTTCCTTTGCTTTTCTCCGTGCCCAGGCTGGAGAACCATTCTGCTCCCCGGTCGATGATAACGGGGACGGTGGCCAGAGTCTTCACGTTGTCGATGATGGTGGGCTTTCCGTCCAAGCCTGATTGTGCCGGAAACGGGGGGCGAGGACGAGGCATTCCGCGCTGGCTTTCGATAGAAGCGATTAGGGCCGTCTCTTCGCCGCAGACGAAGGCCCCGGCGCCCTCTTTGACATGGACCTCGAAGTCGAAGCTAGAGCCAAGGATATTCTTCCCCAGAAATCCTCTTTCCTGTGCCTGTTCCAGGGCGATGCAAAATCGACTGACCGCCAGTGGATACTCGGCACGGACATAGATATAGCCCTGGGTTGCCCCTATACCGTAACCGGCGATGGTCAATCCCTCGATAACAGCATGTGGGTCAGCCTCCAGGATGGAGCGGTCCATGAAGGCCCCGGGGTCGCCTTCATCGGCATTGCAGATAATGTATTTCTGCTCACCAGGGGAGTTGCGGCAGAACTGCCATTTCCGTGCTGTGGGGAAGCCGGCACCGCCTCTTCCCCGGAGGCCGGACTTTGCGACCTCATCAATGACCGCTTCAGGTGTCATCTTAAGAAGAGCCTTCTCCACTGCCTTGTACCCACCATGGGCAATATAGTCGTCGATCTTCTCGGGGTTAATGTGCCCGCAATTTCTCAGGATAACGCGCTGCTGTTCCTTGTAAAACTTTATGTCTGAATATAGTGGTATGGCTTGGCCGGTCACGGGATCGTGATAGAGAAGGCGCTCCACAGGCTTGCCATCTCGAAGGTGGGAACTCACAATCTCCGGAGCGTCCTTGGCATCAACTTGGAGATAGAAAATACCATCGGGTTCAACGACTACACTGGGGCCATGTCCGCAAAGGCCGTGACCATGACAGCCGCTGATATCCACCTTGGCGTTTGCCACACCCTGCCGCTCCACCTCCGCCTTGAGCGCCTGATAGACAGCTTCAGACCCCATGGAAAGACACGGCGTTTCCTGACAAACCAAAACAGTGCGATGGTTTTGCATGTTATCCACTGCCCTTCTTGTCCCCTAAGAGTTGCGACACCTTCTTGGGATTCATGTTCCCATGGGTTTCCTTCCCGATGACTATGTTGGGTGCCAGGGCGCAAACGCCTATACAGGCGACGGTCTCCAGGGTGTACTCCAGGTCGGGGCTGGTCTCGCCCTCTTCGAGGCCGAGATTCTGTTTCACCAATTTGAGTATGGTCTTCCCACCGCGCACGTGGCAGGCTGTACCCCGACACACCCTGACAACCTTCCTCCCTCGGGGAGTGGTATAAAACTGCTCATAGAAAGTAATTACCCCCTGCACCTGAGAGGGGAATAATCCGAAAGCTCGGGCTATGGGGTTGATAGTCTCGGGAGGAATATACCCGACTTCTTCCTGAATCCTCTGCAGGAGGGGAATTAAGGGCCACTTCTGATCTTTGCAGCTAGCTATGATCCCCTCTATCTGTTTGAGGTCGGGTTTTGGCACCTGTTGTACCTTATCCACGAGGCTGGATCCTTTCTAGCTTTACGGCACATGCTTTGAGTGCCGGGGTTTTTGCCCGGGGATCGAGGGCGATGCCAAACAGTTGATTGATAGGAGTTGACGGGAAAGAAAGAGGCATGAAAAGCATCCCTTCTGGCAGTACATCAGTGAATTTAGCAACGGCGGTCACCTCTCCTGTGGGCGAGACGACCCTGACCTCGTCACCCTCGCTGATCCCAAATTGCGTGGCGTCAGGTTCCCCGATTTCTAGATAGGACTCTGGCGAGAATTCACTCAGCCGTGGAGACCTGGAGCTTCTGGAACCGGTGCCAGAGTGGTAGAGGACACTCCCCGTA
This sequence comes from Chloroflexota bacterium, assembly GCA_030668425.1. Lineage (GTDB taxonomy): Bacteria > Chloroflexota > Dehalococcoidia > SZUA-161 > SZUA-161 > DAOUTY01. The sequence continues at coordinate 8,517 of DAOUTY010000044.1, read as the reverse complement.
AGCAGCGTAAGGGGATATCCGTCTTTCGGCGTCTCCTCCTGTGGCTCGTATTGTACTGGGGAGAAGCGACCGAATCCGCTTGGGAATTGGCCTTTATAAAGGCGCCGGCTCCTCAAGGGGGCTTTCTCCAATTCACCCCTGTGCATATCCTTTGCCTCCGGGTCCATATAACCTGTATCCTGATAGAGAGGAACAAGTTCCTGGATCTCTTCCTTGACTTGCTGGAGCGAGGAATATGGCATCGGATTGCCCATGCTGTTAGCCAGTTGGACAATTATTTCCCAGTCTGGCAAGCTGTCACCGATGGGTTCGATGACCTTGCACACCCGCTGAATCCTTCCCTCAAAATTGGTGAAAGTGCCTTCCTTTTCGGCGAAGCTCGCCGCAGGCAGAACCACGTTTGCCAGTTTCGCTGTCTCAGTGAGGAACATATCCTGAACCACCAGGAAATCGAGGGATGTCAGAGCTTCCTTGATGAGACTCTGGTTGGGAAAACTCAAAACGGGGTTTTCCCCCACAATGTACATACCTTTTACCTTTCCCTCAATCGCGTGGTCGATCATTTCGATAGCTGTTAGTCCGCCATCGGAGGGTAGGTCAGTGTCCCAGCGGTCTGCAAACGTCTTAATCGCCTGGGGATTCCCCACGGATTGGTATCCCGGGAGCAGATCGGGCAGGGCACCCATATCGCACGCACCTAGCCCGTTGCAGTCTCTTTGTAGAGCAAAGATGCCACCACCGAGTCCAACATTTCCGGTCAGCATCGCCAAGTTCGCCAGAGCAATTACGGTGTCGGTTCCAGTTAGATGCTGGGTGATTCCATCTCCGTAGACAATTGAAGCAAGGTTTGCCTCTGCGAAGAGCCGGGCAGTGCGAACTACGTCATCGCCGGGTACACCCGTGACCTCCTCCACATACCCTGGCGTGTATTTCTCTAACTCCTTGCTCCACACCTCGTAGTTATCTGTTTTCCTGGTTACGAACTCCTCGTCTAACAAACCCTCGGTGACGATTACTCTTGCCATGCCATTTACGAGCGCCAAATCGGTCCCGACTCCGGGCCTTAGCCAGAGGTGAGCAAACGAAGAGAGATTTGTTTGTTGGGGGTCTATAAGCAGCAGCTTGGCGCCTTTATATCTGGCTGCACGCTTCACAGCGTATCCCACGGCGGGGGCGGATGAGGTGAGGTTGGCCCCGATGACCATTATTACCTCTGACTGCTCCAGGGCATTAAGACTGTTGGTGGTGCCGGGGAAGCCGACAGTCGACCCCAAACCTACGATGCTTGGGGCACTGTATAAACGGCTGGCGTTGTCAATATTATTGGTACCCAGTACACCCCGAGCTAACCTCTGCAAAAGGTAGTTCTCCTCATTGGTGCACTTGGAGGAACCGAGCAAAGCCAGGCTGTTAGGGCCTTGGGTTTCCTTTATCCGCTTGAGTTCAGAGGCCACTTTGGCTAGTGCCTCGTCCCAGGATACAGCCTCGAAATCCCCGTTCACCTTGACGAGGGGGCTTGTCAGCCTTTCCGGGCTGTGCACGAAATCGTAGCCGTAGCTACCCTTGACACAAAGTGCGCCGCGGCTCACCACCCCCTCTTTACCTGGTCTTGCCCGCACGATTTGGTTGTCCTTGACCTCTAGGTTGATGCTGCAACCACAGCCGCAGAATGGACAAATAGTTGACACATTTGTTAGAGTTGTCCCCCTGTAGACCAGCTTCTTTTCCATTAGTGCGCCAGTCGGGCATATCGCTACACAAGCGCCACAAAAGGTGCAATCTGAGTTCTCAAGCGGGGAGTCGTTGAGAGTCGCTGGCTTTGAGGCGAATCCTCGCTCAATGTAATCAATGGCACCCTGGACGACGATCTCGTGGTCTGCTCTTATGCACTTGGCGCATAGAATGCACTTGCTCAAGTCCCTTTCGATGAAGGGGTTAACCTCTTCGATTGTGGCTTTCAGGGGGATCTTCTGGAGGCCCACCAACCCGACCCCCATGTCCGAGGCGATCTTACGTAGCTCGCACTGGTTGCCCTTGTCGCAGACCAGGCAGGTATCGGGATGGCTCGCCAGTATGAGCTTGATTATGGTCTTGCGGCGCTCTTGTACTTTGGGGGATTGGGTGTTGATCACCATTCCCGACTCGATGGGCGTAACGCAGGAAGCCAGCAGCCTGCCTGAGCGTTCGTCTTCGACCAGACAGATGCGACAGGCGCCGATTGGGGTAAGAAGAGGGTCGTGGCAGAGACTGGGTATATCTACGCCTGACTCTCGTGCCAGATCCAGGATGGTCATCCCGGGATGGCCGCCCACCTCGACTCCGTCAAGCGTGATAGTAATGGCTTCCAATAATAGCCTCCCTGAAAGCTAAGAACTAGATATCTGAATTATCCGACATGGTAATATGTAGGTAGCATTTGGGCTCAGTCCGAAGCTGGAGCAGGCCTTTGCAGACGCTTCCCTACGTAATGTACAGCCCTTATGGCATTCACCAACTGGGAGCTGGCAGCTCGCTTAGGGATGAATCCATGAGCTCCTAGCTTCTCAGCAGCGAGGATATTCTCCTCGTCGTCGTACTGAGATAACATCACAACTCTGGTTTTAGGGTATTGTTGATATATCTGCTTGGTCGCTTCTAGCCCGTTCATCTCAGGCATCATTATGTCCATTATCACGATATCAGGGGAGAGCTCACCTACTCTTTCCAGCGCCTCTTTCCCATTCTCAGCTTGACCTATCACCTCGATGTCAGCTTGCAGCTCTAGTACAGATTTAATGCCGTCCCTGACTACCTCATGGTCATCCACTATAAGCACTTTTATGCGCTTGGTTGCCCTATCCAGAATCGACTGCGCTCTGGTGGCTAGCGAGCCCGGCTCAATTGGCTTGGATACATAGTCCTCGGCGTCCATCAACGCCGCCTCGTCCCTCCTCCAACCTTTGACGAGTTGCTTTTCAGGAGGTGCATCCATGACTATGATCGGCAAATCCTTGGTATTGGGATTCTCCCTCAACCATTGATGCAGCGAGAATGCTTCCCCACGGGGGCTCAGTGTACCCAGAATCACCAGGGCAGGGTCTATCGTCTTGAGTGCCTGCTGTGCCTCTGCCTTGGTGGCGGCGGTAGCAACCTCACATGTCTCACTCTCCAGAGCGCCTTGCAAAGCTGAGGCAAAAGCAGGTTCGTCATCTACGATTAGGATCTTTCTCTTCTCCTCTCGCTTCTCTTCCATGACTCTCCTCCCACTAACCACTTTAGTTTTCGTATGATAAAGCGCCCGCCTCTGTACGTGAATAGGAGTTTACCCTTGAATATGGGAGGATCAACCCTTGAATCAGTGGAAATAACCCTTGCTTTGCCATTGTAGAGACGAAATCGCGAGAATAATCACGCTAGGGCAGAGTTTATACGCTTATGATTCCCCGCCGCAGGGCATACTTAACCAGGTCCAGATTGCTATGGATACCCAGCTTCTTCATGAGATTTGTCTTGTGCCCCTCAACCGTTTTTGGAGTGATATTCAGAAGCTCCGCTATCTGTCGTGTCTTATACCCTTCCACAACTAGTTTGAGCATTTCCCGCTCCCTATCGGTGAGTTGCTCATACGGATCGTTATTAGCTTCCGTTAGTGCCACACTCTGGTAGTCTTCAACGAACAGCCTGGCTATGGAAGGAGACAAGTAAGATTCCCCGGCAGATACAGCCCTGATCCCGTGAGCAAGCTCTGAAGACGCTGCTGTCTTGCTAACGAATCCGGTGGCTCCGGCCTGGATGGCGGGGAAAACATGTTCTTTGTCATCATACTGGGTAAGAGCCAGGATTTTAATCCCCGCAAATTCCTTACGTATACGGCGTATGGCTTCCAAACCACCCATTACGGGCATGGCCATATCCATCAGTACGACATCCGGCAGTAGTTCGCCCACCTTCTCCAGCCCTTCCATACCATTGGCTGCCTCGCCTACTACCTCTATGTCTCCAGCCAGCGCCAACAGGCTGCAAATGCCATCTCTAACAATGGCGTGATCATCTACTATCAGTACCTTTATCTCTCGCATCCGCTTTGCTCCAATACACTGGCACTTTTACCGTAATCTTGGTCCCCTTCCCAGGTTGTGAATGGATATCGCAAGTACCACCGAGAAGGCTCGCCCTTTCTTTCATGCTGAACAGTCCTCGCCCGCGGCCGCTTTCGTCCACCTCAATTGGCCTTGACGCATCAAACCCGTTGCCATCATCTTCAATTTGCATTATGAGCTCGGCTGAGGTACGCCGCACACTTATTACTGCATTCTTGGCCTGGGAGTGCCATGCTATGTTAGCGATTGCCCCCTGGGCGATGCGGTAAAGCCCGAATTCAACTTCTGAAGGGAAGCGTTCCTCCATACCTTCATACGTTGCCGATACGTTGATCCCCGCTGGCTGAAGGCGGCTCTCGGCGAATTGGCGGATGGCGGGACCCAGTCCGAGGCTATCCAGGGCAATTGGCCTGAGAGACTTCATTATTTTGCTTATCTCCGAACCGAGCTGAAGAGTGATATTATGAGCCTTCTCAAGCTTGGCTTTGAACGCAGCATCGCCGAAGTCGGAGGCGTTAGCGATTTCCATGAGTGCTTGCATGTTAAGTGAAAGACCGGTCAGTGACTGGCTGGTTTCATCATGCAGTTCCCGGGCAACCCTGCCTCGCTCCTCTTCCTGAGCTATCAACATGTGACGGGCAAGCCATCGGTAGTTTTCCCGTTCCTTTCTTAACTGGTCGTATAGCTCTGCCTGCTCAATAGCAACTCCCACCTGATCGCCTATCGCGTGCAGCAGATGCATGTCGTCTTTGGTGAAATGGCGCGGCGAGCGACTGGCAACGTTCAACACGCCCAGTACAGTGTCTTTGGCCCGGAGAGGGACACTGATGAACGCCTTGAGACCCTCTGTGCTGATCAGATCATGCCAGGCAGCACGCGGATCGGTGGAGAGGTCCTCGACCAGCACAGACTTGCCAGTTTGAGCTACCCTGCCTGCGATTCCTTCACCCAGCTTGAGAGTCATCTCCTCAGCAAATTTGTCGGACAGGCCGCGATACACCCGGTAGGTGAGCGTTTGGGTTTGCTCGTCTATGAGCAGGATTCCTCCGATACTCCCGTCCATTGTCTCTAACATCGTATCCAGGGCAACTTCAAGGGTAGCGTCGAGATCACGCAATCCACTGACTGCAGCTGACACCCGGCTCAGGGCCAGAAGCTCGCCATAGAGCTTCTCAGGACTGCTTTCGGAGTCTTGCGTCTTTGCCCCGGAGCTATCCGCAGCACTGGTTGGCTGTATATCCCTTTCGTTGGTTGATGCCATCCCTTTTTCCTTTATGACTGAGTGCGATAAGCGTACATGAAGCCTGTTCAATGGTTTCCGCTGAGCAGGCTTCCTCAGAATCTCCTGACGCCTTCTACCTAAAGGCCGATGATGAGCACACTGACGGTGTTGCTGATGGGGATGCCGCCCAGGTTATGTGTCAGTCCCAGCTTGGGGTCCTTTAGCTGGCGCTGGTCGGCTCTACCCTGGAGCTGCAGGTACATTTCATACAGCATCCTCACGCCGCTGGCGCCAATCGGATGGCCGAAGGATTTCAAGCCGCCATCGGGCTGTACCGGCAACCCTCCGGTCAGATCGAAGAACCCTGACTCGATATCCTCCTTGACCTTCCCTCTGGGGCTGAACTGGAGGTCCTCACAGGTGACGGCCTCCGTGATACTGAAGCAATCGTGAAGCTCGGCCATGCTTATCTCCTCGCGCGGGTTGGTTACTCCTGCCTCAGCATAGGCTGCTTCACCTGCGCGAACAGTCGCCTTGACCTGAGTGAAATCGTAGTCAGCTCTTTGCTCGCCCTCACTGGGGCACACGGAGATCTGCAGCGCCTTGACATAGACAGGATCGGGCCTGTAGTCCTTGGCCTTGTCGGCGGGAACCACGATGGCCGCTGCTGCGCCGTCGCTTACACCGCAGCAGTCAAAGAGTCCCAGCGGCCAGGCTATTATCGGCGCGTTCATCACCTGCTCTATGGTTACCTCTCTCCTCAGGTGTGCCTTGGGGTTCAGTGTGCCGTTGTGATGGCTCTTCACTGAAACCATGCCTATCATCCTCTTGCCCTCTTCGGGACTCAAGCCGTACTTAGAGAAATACGTGGTCGCCATTAAAGCAAACATCCCGGGAGCAGTTCGATCGGGGTACCTGTTGCTCGGGACGCTCTGTTGGTCGGGGAGTCCGCTCCATCCCGAATCCTTCAGCTTTTCGAAGCCGACGGCCAGACATATGTCATAGGCACCGGAGGCCACCGCGTAGCAGGCGTTTCTAAAGGCATCCGACCCTGATGCACAAGCGTTTTCTACCCTTGTGACAGGGATATATTGCAGTTTTAGAGGATCGGCCAGGCAGCGACCGTCGAAGCCCGATACCCATGTTCCTGCCCAGGCTGCCTCTATATCTTTGGGGTCTATCTTGGCGTCTTCGATAGCCTCCTTTGTGGCTTCAAAGATCAGGTCATTCTGGTGCTTGTCCCAATGCTCACCGAACTTGGTGCAGCCCATTCCTATGATAGCGACTTTATCTCTAATTCCTTTGATATTCCCCATTTGCCCTCCTTAAGTCTAGCTATTCTGGATAATTCAACCCTAGCATCTTATCGGTGTACACTTCCACCAATAGTTGTGAATGCCCTCAAAATAGTGAACCTTCCTGAAGACCATCTCCACTGGCATGCCGGTTTTCACTTCTTTGGGATCACGGTCGACCATGTTGCATACGATCCTTCCCCCTTCCTCGAAGTCAACGGCCGCTATTGTCGTGGGTGGGTCGATGCTGGCCGCCAGGTTGTCGTGAGAGAAAGAGCTGATCGTGGCCTTCTTATCGGCAAAGCTGTAAGGCTCAAAATTATCCGTCGCCTGGCAGATAACGCATACCCGCTGCCTGGGGTACTGGGGCGTTCCGCAGTTCTTGCACTTAACTCCGTGCAGAGAAAGCCCCCAATCCATATCCCGCCACAGCGCCGGGACCGATATGTGGTTGATGGGAGGGCGTGGTTGTGCCTGAGTTTCTACCAGTCCACGCCACTGCATGTACTTCAGGTAGTTGGGTATCATCATCTTTGGTTCCAGATGGCGCTTAATAGCTCGTCTGTCCTTGATCTTGTCGATGCCGTCGGCTACCTTCAATACGAAAACGTCACACCCGTCGCCGTATGATGCGCACAGGAGGTTGTCACCTGCCTTCGCGTCCTCCAGGGCCGCTACCAGCATCATAAGGGAAAGGGCACACCCGGTGTTCCCTACGCTCATGTACATCGGGTCCTGGAGCTGTGCCATAGGGTCGAACCCCATCTTCCCCGCGGCCATGCCCAGCAGCCTGGGATCTGGAGCGTAGATGGCGGCTTTGGCGATGTCGCTCGGGCTGAGGTTGAATTTCTGTAGAGCCGCAGCAACCGTTGGCGGTACGATACGCGTATATCCGGCCTCCCGAGCGAAGCGCTCCTCCCAGGAGCGGACGTAGGTGTCCTTGTCTGAGCGCCACTGATCGTGAAATTCCTGGAAAACGGAAACGCTGCCTTCAATGTTGACCGGGCCGTTTTTCGCTACCAGGAGCGCAGCTGCCCCGTCGCCGAAGGACATCTCCTTGTCACCGTTTGGGGCCCCTATCCGGGTTTCAGCGCATGCGATTAGAACATTCTCGGCAGCTCCTGATTCAACAGCGTCCATGGCTGCCCTCAGAGCATTTGTTCCTGACCTCAACGAGCCGCTGAAGTCCATAGTGAGGGTGTTCTTGCTCAGGCCGAGCGCGCCCGCGACCACCGAGGCTGCCTGTTTCTCTTTGTATGGGGACGTGGTCGAAGCGAAGTATACGCGGTCAACCTTCTGGCGATCGATACCTGTCAAGCAGTCCCTTGCGGCTGCGACGGCCATCGTTATGCTATCTTCGTCGTGGCCGGCCACGGCCTTCTCCCCGGGTATGGGCATCATACTATCCCAGGCCTTCTGGATGTCGGGGCGGCTTAGCCGATGTAGTGGTATGTAAGCACCATACGATGCAATCCCTGCCATTTGCCCTCCTTTTCGCAACTTTCGGTAATTATTATAGCAGCCTGAGCGTTCCTCGACAATCCTTGATGCTGCTGCAGGCTAGCACCATAGGGTATATTAGATAGGCTTAGCATTATGCGCGATGGTTTCAGGATTGCATAGCCATAGCTATTCGACCCAGCAGCAATTCCGCTGAGTTCTGCTGGCCTTTAGAGCCCTACGATAATGATGCTGGCTACACTCCTGTAGGGGATGCCGCCCAGGTTGTGGGTAAGGCCGTACTTGGGGTCCTTCAGCTGCCGCTTGTCGGCTCTGCCTTGAAGCTGCAGATACATTTCATAGATCATCCGTATTCCTGAGGCGGCAATCGGGTGCCCAAAGCACTTCAGGCCTCCATCGGGTTGGATGGGCTGGGCTCCGTCCAGGTTGAAGCGGCCGCCCATAATATCGTCCTTTACCT